>PUMG01000018.1 GCA_003551265.1 Halovenus sp. | reverse complement strand
TTACACTATCAAGCCTCAGGTTACGAGGCATGCTATTCCTAATAAGTTGGATTTCTTTGAAGAGGAACAACAATTGGTTGAATTAGTGGAATCGGGAAGTAATTTTTGAGTCGACCCTAAGTTGATGGTCCATAATATCCGTATAGGGATTTTTAGGATTATTGGTTGCTCTTTTTTGAGCCACCAATGTGAAGTCCTGATTTTCATTAAATCCGTACTCTCTCATCCTTGGAAACCAGTCCTTGTACTTGGTCTTCACTTCCAAAAACTCATGAAGTTCACGGCCTGATACCGTTGGTTCATCTTGGGTGTAATTTACTCTCATTAACTCGTTCATCGTTTCATCACCTCGATTTGTATTTAAGGAGTGACCCCCTCACTTATTAGCCAACGGGGAGGCCACTTTGGTAACCAGTTTTTTAGAAAAACTTTCTGAGCTTGTCCAAAATCTTGTCTCTATGCTTCATCACCGTCACATGGGATACATTTCTTTTATCTGCAGCAGCACGAACTGTCATATCTTCATAGAAAAGATCATGGATCAGCTCTTTTTCTTGACGATCCAACTCTTTCATGGCTTCTTGTAAGATAAGAAGCATGGCTTTATCGACAATGACATCTTCGAGGCTTTCTTCCGAAGCAAAATCCTTCCTATTATCCATCAGTCGCTGAATGGAATCTTCTTTACTGGGCTTGTATCCTTTTACTTCACCGGTCTCAGGATCAACAATGCTGCTGCCGACTTTGATATCCTGTTCAAAATATCTCTCCCGGCGTTTCATCCTGAAGTACTCTTTGTAGATCTTCTCCGATACTTTTTGTCCCTGGATTCTATATTCTTTTTCTGACATATAAAATGCCCTTTCCCGGTGAGAAAAGGGCATGCAAATCAGCCAAAAAACTCACCGTTTTTTTTATACGGGAGTCTTTTGGACTGAAGTTTGACTGAGTCTTTTGTTATGGTGCAGAGCACACCTTACCGATCTCTTGATGGTTAGGTCCCATCCATCGGCGTATGTCCAAGCTAACGGTTAAATAGGCAGGTTCGTTGCCTATTTAGGAAAGTTTTGTCGCGCATACCACTTCATCGATATTCCCCTCACTTATTAGCCGTTTTAGATGAGGTTTGGTAACCAAGGTTCGAAGCTTTCTATAGCAATCTGAGGCAGCACTTCCTCACAATAGGTCTTTCTGAGCCGCTTCATGGTAAAAAGATCGTTTGCTCTTTTCGCACGAGATCATCTTCGAGAGCCTTCAGTTTCGCTAAAACCTCTGGCGGTGTCTGCTGCACTACTATTGGTGGCTTGTCTTTTTCTGCTAAAGCTTGAACCTTGGCCTTCATCTGCTCATACGCTGCGTGGATAAGTTGATCATCGTCGCTTGTAAGCACGGCCTTAGCTTACCGATAGGATTCCCGGTTCATTCCGACCGCCTGTGCTGTAATTTCACTGGACTTTCTTTTTGGTCGATCAAGAGGCAAATTATTGTCTCTTGATTTCCGATCACCGCCAATGCTTCTTCCATTCGCATTGCACGGTGGGTCTGCTCAACCGGGGTTAGGTCCTTTTTCGGCTGGCTATAATCAGTGTGTAAAGCCCAGGTTCGTTAACGATAGCTTTGTTTGGGTTCCCAGGAGTACCATCATTTAAAGTGATGGTACTTTTCTCATCCTCATCTAGCAGATAGTTCTTCGTCCATCTCATGGTTCCGATGATCCCTTGGTCTCTGCGTCCATTGCCGCCCCTCCTTTCCGAGAACTGGTTTTTTCCCCCTACCTAACCCGGGACACTTAACGCCGTTTTGAGTAACAAGATCAGAAAAAATCTTTAAAGCGTTCCCGTAACCGGACCAACACCTTAACTTTCCTCTTGTTTATAGCCTTCTGCGACAGGCCGATATCAGTAGCGATTTCTCGTTCGGACACGCTAAGGGCAAAGAGCTCTATGATCTTGCGGTTATCAGGATATAGCTTATCTAAGGCGGCGTATAGTTCCTGAAGAAGCAGCTTATCAGCAGCGAGATCCACATGATCTGCTACTTCGAAACCGTCATCAGTAAACCTGTCCAGTGAGAGGATGCTGCGTGGATGGATACCTCTCCCCTATCCATCTGTTGGATAAGTTGATCATCATCGCTTTTAAGCACGGCTTTGGCTTGCCGATAGGATTCCCGGTTCATCCCAACCGCCTCTGCAGCGATGGCACGAGATTCCCCTTGTGGAACTTCCGCAAAATCTTGCGGAAGTAAGTCCGCTCGCTGCCCCCTTCGGTTCCCGAGGGCTCCTTCTATTCGCATTGCAAGGTGGGTCTGCTCAACGGGGGTTAGGTCCTTGTTTTCTTCTTGCTTCATCTTCAGGGTTTCCACAGCATCAATATCAAAAATTCTAGCGGGTATCTCCTCCAACCCTACGTCTTTGCAAGCCTGTAGCCTTCGTCCGCCAAAGATAAGTGTGAGATCCTTGGTCACTCCGATGGGCTGCAACAAACCCATCTCCTCGATGCTTCTTCTTAAACTGTCCAGTTCACCAATGTTCTTTCGTGCTCGTTCTTCAACCACCACATCTGCCGTTCGTACAGTTTGAATGTTTTGCAATATTACTCATGTCACCTCGGTCCCAGGTTTTCAGGAATGAACTTTTGCTCCCCACTCCCGAACCCAGCTTGCTCGGCCACCTTATCGCGAGCTGTTCCCTGATCACTTCCTGCAAAATTTTGCACAATGTCGTTACGTGCACCCTGTCGTTCCTTAGCTTTCAACCGCTCCAGCTGTTTAGCGTAATCCAATCTCTCTAATCGACTGAAGTCCTTGCGTAGCTCATTTTCCGAGATCTCGATTCTTAGCTGATGTTCATAGTCCCGGACTGACATGATCCGAGCATCGATCTCCTCCCACCCTAACAGCTTGGCTGCTTCCAACCGTCGCTCTCCTGTGATCAGGATGCCGTCTTCGGTAATAACAACGGGGTGTATCAGTCCATTCTGCTTCATGTCCTCTGCTAGATCCTGAATGTCTCCTAGCTCTTTCCGAACTTTTATAGCAATCACCATATCTGATCTCCTCTCTTCGAAACTCTCCGGACATGGCTTGCTGGAAGCTTATTTTGCATGGTCAAACTATAGTTATGCTTCTTCGTTCTATGTGAGATCCACAAAGAGATCCTTGAGGGCCTGTCTACCGGCTTCGTTATACCAAGAACTCGGCTGATTTATCAAACACCTGCACACCGAATGTGTCGGTCTTTAATCCATGCTGATAGGCAACTCTTGAGCAATCTCTGTAGCTACATCAAGTTTTAGGATGTATTCTGTTCTAAATCGACCACCCAAGAGGTTTTCCCCAGAATTGGCGAAAACCATATAGCTCAATAAACTCGTACTTCCTAATGCGTTCTTTTATCCAATTGGTGAAGTCTCTCCCCACAACTAATCCTTGGTGCAATTCCCTGGCGTCAACAACCATCTCACCGGAATCCGTAGCTTTTTCATCCTTCTGCTACAACTCTGTACATCGCTGACTCTTTTTTGATAAACAGAATAAAAAATCACTCAAGCCATTTTTAATTTTCCTTTCTACTCCTATAAGACTGCTCATCGCTCCAGCACCTTCTTTTTTAAACTACAGTAGCTATTATCTTAATACGATACTCTTCCCTTTCATCACACGAATTGCATTATAAGGTGTCAAATCAAGCTTGTTAAAAGCATTTTTCCTGTCCATTTGTTTCTGCTCTTTCGCCAGTTTCCGCTGCTCTTTTCGATTTCTCAATGGTTACCCTCCCTTAATAAGACTCTTCCAGAAATGGCTTGCGCCAACATTAGAAGGTTTTTCTGTTGCGGGAGAAGGTTTCTGATAGAAGTCTTCAAAGTTTCAGTTCGTTCAAAAAGAACTTGCACGTCTATGGTTTCATCAAAAAACTGTTGCCCTTTCTCTTCCAACGCTTCAATAGAGTTGTGCCGGCGAGTTTCACGGCGGTCATTGTTATGAATCTCCCTATCTATAGTCATAGATGCTTTGCCAAGTTCTTCAGACACTTCAACTTCCAACAATTCCCCAGTTAAGAACTTATACTCTATCTTCATTTTTAGGCTCCTTTCTGAGTTGAAAAGAGCCTGGCAAGTAGCATAAAAAAAGCCTGACAAATAGCTTTTCAGCTACTCGTCAGGCTCGTATGTCGCATTCGCATCGTGCTCTGTACGATTAGTTTTAAATTGTTTTCTTTAGACCAATTTCGTTTTTACAACACCGACATTTTGTATAATAGTCGGCTTCCCAGTTTTCATCCGGCTCAACCACACGTACCTCTGATTTCACTGTCGGTCCTGCATCAATAACTCTTTTTTTACAGAGAGGACACTTTAGCTTTTTTCGCATGGCTCACCTCCAAAAATACTAAGCTATTTGCTAAACAAGACCTCAAATATGACTATGAGCTGTTCTTAAATCCTGTGTCTAAGCTTAGACGGTTTGTTACCTCAGCAATCCTATCACTTCCGTACTCTCGGCTTGAACAACATTAATTTCTTTTGAATTTCAAAACCTCCTTTTAGAAAAATAGCTCTTCATATATTATACACACGAACATCTGTTCTGTCTATTCTGTTATGTCCCTCCTTTCTTTCAAAATCAGAATTTATATCTTTCTTACTCCTAATCCATAGTATTTTTACTCATTTTTGACCTTTTTGCGTAACTCGATAGTAAAAATTTTTTCTTTATTAAAAGAGCGTGGGGGAGCATCCTTTTTCTTTAAAAAAATCTAATTTTTCAAGTCTAACACATGCGGCCGCCTTAGATACTCCATAAGCCTTCACAATAACTTGTACCAAGAAATCTTCTTGACCTTTTAAAACATACCCCTCAGTGATACCGTAAGATTTTAGAGTATCTCGCACTAATGGCTTGAATGTTGCTCTTGGCATAGCTATTGCCGATGCAAAATAATTAGCTTGGTGCTCTAACCATTCAGCCCTTGTCTTAGGGCCCTGCCTCCGACCATAGTGCCCAACTTCAGACCGCTTACAAATCATTATTGGATCAAGTTTTTCAAACAAAGGCCGCTGCCCTTCAGGAACAGCAAAAACCCTGGGGTGTAACAAATAGTGCCCCGCTTCATGTAGACCAGTAAATAACTCTAGCCCCTCTCTTCCCTCCTCAGTCACATAAAGGTCTAATACAATAGTATTCTTCTCAACGTCAATTGTTTTAATGCTATGGCTCTCTTTGTCAACAACCTTAAGTCTTATGTTGTTGAAGGATGTTAATCCAAGAATGGGATCTTCCTTTTCACTGGAATAGATATTTTGATAATCTAGATTAGCACCAAGGTAAGATTCTAAAAAGTGCTCAAATTTTATTCTGGTCGGCTCCTTCAATAAAATTGGTTTATAATCCTCAAGAAGCTTTTCCGCTAAATCTTCAATATCTACGTCCTTAATAACTGGCACATTGTTCTTATCCCATTTTTTCCACACAAATTCAGTAATCATAATCACCTCTTTTTTCTAAGAAATTTTTCCCAATCTTCTTTACTTATTTTCCCTTCTTTAGATCTTCTTAATGCCACTCGAGCCATATCCCCTATTTCTTCATACATCATAATCTCTTCAATGTCTGATGGCACCTCACCCCGATCTCTAGCTGCGAGATCATACATTTTTGCTTTTTCATCCGAGTCTATACCCATCTTTTCTGCAAACAACTCTATTTTATCTTTGTCAAAAGGTTTTCTCCTGTTATTCTCAATATCGCTTAGAAATGAAAGAGATATCCCAAGCATCTTTGAAACCTCTTTTAATGTAAGTTCATCTGGATGTTCCTGTCTCTTTTTCTTAATATAATCTCCGAATCTAATATACTTTTCTTTCACTTTCCACACCTCCATTCATAAAAACTACATCGATTCGCACTTTTCACCTTATAGCGTAATTTTATCACAGAAAAATATGCCTGTCAATAGTGCGCCAGGCAGTACAATAAATGTCAATCTCCTGAGACTCCAACGCCTCTATAGTCTGGCTATGCGGGTGTCCAAACCGATTGTCTATACTGCACATAATAATATCTACTTCTGGACTCACAGCATCAAGAAACGGTAGGGGGCTCCTATGATGGTCAATAGTGGATGTTAGCTCAAAACCAGATGCAATCATTTCTTGTTCCGCTTCCCTTTCCGCATCGCCGGTGAATAGAAAACTTTTGAATTTCTCTTTCCCGCCACTTGTCGTTTATTTGGAGTATTCCTTGCGAGATTTCTCCTATCCCGGCTTGCTTTAGAATGTCCTTTAAAAAAATATCATCTCCCCTTGCTGAGTTATCACTTAAACTTATACCTCTCCTGTCCCGCTCTAAGAAAAAGCCTCGAGCGGAAAGAATACTGTAGATCTTCTCTTCTGAAGACAGCTCCTCCTAGTACTTTTTGGTTATTCAGCAAGAGACCGCCATTGAAAGGCGGACCTCAGTTTTTTGTTTCAATTCTATTGATCATCAACTTGTCTAACTTTTGACTTTTTTCTAAAACAATGCTATTTAAACAGCCCTTTTCCATTGCCAACTCCACCATCTCTTCTCTTAAGCGTTCAATTTCCACAGCTCCCCTCCTTTTTTGACTTTTTAAGTTCTCGGAAACTCAAAAGCAAGTCTCCATGCTACTTTTTAGCCTGGAGGCTTTTCAATTTCCTCCAGATTCCCAAATAGTCTCAAACGGCGATAATAAGATAATTAAGGTCCTATTGTAAGTTATTCAAGATAATAAGCACATTTAGCCAATATTCGGGACTTGACTTTTCGGAAAGCGCCCCAAAATCAAATTAGAGACATTATTTACCAGTTTCTAATTCGAAGGGAGGCGTTTTCTTGCTTGGTTTTTGGAGACCACATCATTTGTTTCAGGACTGGGTAGTGCAAGAGTTACTAGCTTTATTGCCTGAGCACGAAATGCAAATTCGGTTTTATGCTGAAATCATGGAAAAAATTTTTATCCTCAATTTGGACAAGCTGCTTCCTTTGGCCATGGGTCATTACTCATCTACAGGTAGACCAGCTATTAACCAACCCGAGATTTTCCGCGCACTTGTTGTCATGTCTCATTGCAAAGAAGGAATTACGTCTTTTGTAAAAAAGTTGAAATCCCATCCCGTCCTGGCTGTCATCTGTGGTTTTGAACCCGATGCAATTCCCGGAGTGGGCACATTTTATGATTTTATGAACAGGTTTTGGCTGGAAGAAGAACCCGCTAAAGTGCTGCGTGAACCTCTCAGGAAAAAAGCTAAAAAGCCAAAGAACGGTGAAAAACTGCCGGAAAAAGATAAAGATCGCGTTGCCCAGCTCGTTGACCAGGTGCTGGAAGGACACTCTTTCGAGGGACCGGAAAGCTTGCTGCAAAGGATATTAGCAGAGTGTGCCGTAAAACCTTCTCTTGAGTTGGAGCTTTGTGGCAATCCTCAAAAGCTCGTATTCGCAGGTGACGGCGCTCCTCTTGAGACAGGGGCCGACCACCGTGGCAAGAAAGTCTGTTCTTGCAGAGAACAGGGAGTTTATCATTGTTACTGCCCCAGGCTTTACACCGATCCCACTGCCAATTGGGGTTGGGACAGCTATCATAGACTCTGGTTCTACGGGCACACCCTGTACTACTTTAACGCAGCGGACAGTTTTAATGACCTGCCCCTGCTTGTACATCTGACGCAGGCTTCCTCTCATGACAGCTGCACTTTTGTGACCGCCTATGCTCAGCTGCGTCAGCTATACCCGGATTTATCTTTCTCCAGCTTACTTCTGGATTCCGCACATGATGCCTATGCCATCTACAGGCTTTTAAATATACATGAGATTGAGCCATTCATTGACTTAAATAACCGCAGGGGACAGAAACCAAAGTTTTCCGCCTTCAATATCAACGATCAAGGCCAACCCCTCTGTATGGCTGAACGGGAAATGCTCTTCAACGGGCTGGATAAAAAGCGGCAGCGCATTAAATGGCGTTGCCCTCAACACAAGGATCTTAAACAATGTGAGCATAGTAACGAGTGCTCGCCTTCTTCTTATGGCCGTGTAGTCTACACCAAACCAGATGATGATTTTCGCCTGTTTACAAAAACACCCCACGGCTCCAAAGCGTGGAAAAAGACTTATGCCAGACGCACTTCCGTTGAGCGAACCCTCAAACGTTCCCTGGTTGATTATGATATTGAAAACTTACGGCTACGGGCAAAAAAACGCTGGTTCTGGTTCTCTACCCTTTCAGCTATTAACCAACACCTCGACGCACAGGTTAAGGCGGGAAGAAAAGAGCTCTTTATCCGACTTGGGTTAATAGAAGACGCTGCCTAAACTAAATCTCAAGCCAAGTTCTGAAGCCTGTTTTTAAAAACAATATTACAGGTATAGTTTCTTATTGCCTTTTTTCCCAGCCAAAGTACTCTCTTCTCTTATTATTACCATATGAAGCTATCGAAGAACAAAAAGCAGCAAAGCTAAATCTCCTTTTCCCATTTATTTACTTATTATAACTTTGTTTCCGAGAGCCTACAGAAGAGTTTGCTTCATTTCTGGAAGGCTTCCAAATTGAGCACTTTCCGAGCCCTTATTATTGTCCAGGATATAACGGAAAAACAGAACGTCAGAACAAAGAACTCCGCTTTGCAGTAAAC
>PUMG01000280.1 GCA_003551265.1 Halovenus sp. | reverse complement strand
TACCTGATGAAAACACGTCCAAAGCGACCGACTCTGTTTCACTTCCGCAGTCTGTTCGACTACGCCAAGTACTCCTGGCTGGGGAAGATGAAATCGAGGATATTCAACGACATCGATATCCTCATTCTCGGTGTGTTCGTTCCGTCTGCCGCTGTCGGTATCTACGCTGTCGCCTGGTCACTTTCGAAGTTCCTCCAGTTGTTCAGCAGCGCAATCTCGTCGACGATGTTTCCAGAGATCAGTCACAAATCCACACAGGAGAAAAAGGATGCTGTCGCCGGACTAATCGAAGATTCGCTGGCGTTCACCGGGTTAATTGTCATTCCCGGATTTGTCGGTGGTCTTCTCCTCGCCGAGGAACTGATGCAGATCTACGGTCCCGAATTCGTCGAGGGTGCCACTGTGTTGGGACTGCTGATTTTCGCCATTCTGTTGTACTCCTACCAGAAGCAACTGGTCAACGCGTTGAACGGGGTCGACAGACCAGATCTCGCATTTCGTGTCAACCTCGTCTTTGCCGCAGTGAACGCCAGTCTCAACGTCGTGCTCATCTGGCAGTACGGAATCGAAGGAGCAGCAGTCGCCAGCGTCCTCTCGGTCGTGGCCGGACTCTCGCTGGCGTACTACTATGCGAATCGGCTTCTGACGTTCCACACACCTGCCGCCGAAATCGGCCGCCAGGTATTCGCCGCCGCCCTCATGGGTGCCGTCATCGTCGGACTACACACTGCTATCGAGACGACCGAACTCCTCCAGCACAACATCGTCATCGTGCTGGTCCTCGTCAGCATCGGTGCCGGTCTCTACTTCCTCACACTTCTCGTACTCTCCTCGCGACTTCGGTCGACAATCGAACGTAATCTCCCAGTCAATGTCCCGTACCTGAGCGGCTAGCGCCATTAGCGCCACTTCAAAACCCCGTAGAGGTAGCCGAACCCCACCATCGCCGTGAACACGAACAGCGTGATGAACTGGAGCAGTTTTGCAAGAGACGGACCGCGGACGAACGAACCGATTCGTGAGGGGACCGACTCGAAGACCAACTCACCGAGAAACGCTGTTTCCGTGTCGGTTGCCTCTGTGGAGACGACCGTTTCGAGACCACGTTTGGAGTAGCCCTGCCAGAACGAGCGTTCGAGCAACCACCGAAACTCGGTTCGGTAGGCGAACACCTTGTGACCAACCGTCGCGTCGGGATTGTAGACGACACCCTGACCGTATCTCTCTTGCATCCGCACACACAGCTCCGGTTCCTCGGCCTGCAGATTCTTCTCTCCCTGTCTCCCGACCTGTGTTTCGAACCCGTCGAGTTCCTCGAGCACCCACGCCCGAAACGAGATGTTCGAACCGTAGGTGTTTCGCACCTCCTCGTCTGCCTCGGCAAACCCTGGCGGGTTGACGCCCACCAGCCAGTAGAACTCCTCGGGAAGAAAGCGGGGCTTACCCGCCACCCACAGCGGCGTCATTCGTCCTCCCGCAGCAATCGCGTCGGTCGACTCGTACACGGTGACGAGCTCTTCTATCCATCGTTCGTCCGCAACGGCATCGTCGTCCATGAACGCGACGACATCACCGGTGACATACTCCAGGGCGTTGTTCCGACTCGCTGAGAGACCGACGTTCTCCTCGTTACAGTGTGTCTTGACAGCAGGATGGTCGCCGAAATCGTCCACGACACGTTCGTGGAGTTCCTCGTTGCCATCGACAACGAGAACCAGTTCGACAGGGTCGTGGGTCTGGGCCAGTACGCTCTCGACAGCTTCACAGAAGTGTTCGTAGATGTCCGGAGAGTACGTACAGATAACGACCGATACCTTCATCGTCCGTCTTTTCTCTGGTCGGCCGATAAACATTGTGGGTTATCGAAGTAGGAGGGTCTTACTCTGTGAGAAAGTCTCACGGTATAGCACTCCTACACACAACGTTGAAGGCACTGCTCGACAGTCTCCGAAACGATGTCTACGGTCGATACGGTGTTACAGGCGCTGGCGAACAGACGGCGTCGACTGGCCGTCTACTGCCTGTCCGAACACAGGAGCATGACACTCGCCGACCTCGCGGAGCAGGTTGTCGAGTCCGAGGGGACGGAACTACACCACGCAGACGCAGAACAGACCGCGGACGTGTACTTTTCTCTGTATCACACACACGTCCCGACGCTGGAAGACGCCGGACTGGTCAGCTACAGCCAACAGCGTGATCTCGTCAGTTCGACCGAGCAGCTGAGACCGCTAATCCTCGAGGCCCAGAAGGAAGTACAGGCAATCGTATCCAACACTCCGTGAGAGGGTCGTGTGTGAGTCTGTGAGTGACAACGTATTTTACACGCCTCAGTGTACACCCACATATGACCGCTACGGTAACACCACAGCGCGAACCAGAGAGCAAGTCTGGTATGGGACTGTTCGGCATCCTCATGTTTGTCGGAATGATTATCGTCCTCATCCCGTTGCTTCCGCTGTACCTTCTTCTCAAACTCTACGAACTCCTCTCCGGTGACGACGACTCCCCTCGATAGCTGGCGTTCGGCGTGCGAGTGTTTTTATCCGAGAACGCGACAGCACCCCCATGGGTGAGCGTGCGCTGGTGGTCGTTCCAGACCGGTCTGATGGATACTGTCTCTGCTATTGCTCCCAGTGGGCAGGAAGTGACTCCACTCTCCGGCGTGTACTCGAATCAGGACAGTCCGTCGATGAACTGCTCACTCATGACTGGCGCTTTGAGAGACGCTGTCGGACTGGGCAGGTGCTCGATTCGCTCGACTTTCTTGGAACCGATGCAGTCTATCGTTTCTGGGGACGGGAGGTAGATGTCTTCATTCCACTCTGGTTCGGCATCGCTGTTCCAGAACATACGGAGAGAGCTGACATCGGAGCGCTCGTTCCCGTTCGTTCGTTCACAACGGTAGAACACTGCCGGGAGGCGCTTCGCCAGTTCAAAGGACCGGTTCTCGATAGTGTTCGGGACGGGACTATGCCCTCCGACCTGGCAACAACACTGCTTGAACGAGCGTGTCACCTCGTTCGGGCAGGCTGTTCACCAACCTGTCCGACGGTATAACTGCCCCGAAGACAGTGGCGTTTTAGTGCGCTGACGGGCTACCGGATGCTGTGACCCTCCAGGCCCCACAGACAGCCACCGAACCAGACCCACAGCGAAGCCGTGAACTGGTCGAACTGGGGATAGACCACAGTCTGTTCGTGACTGTCTTCGGGCGGTGTCGCGTCGAGTACGATGGGAGAGCAGCCAGCACGCTCGCCGCTGGTGACCGGCTCGTGATGCTCAAGCCGGACGGCACCGTCCTCGTTCACACAGATGAGGGACAACAACCGATCAACTGGCAGCCTCCGGGATGTACCCAGGAACTGACGGACACTTCTATCCTGGGAATTCGAAGCAATCGGGATACCCCCCCAGAGGAGCTTCTTGTCGAGTTCGACTCTGTCGACCACGTGGCCGTGTTCGACGCAACCGACGAGAGTGAGTTGACGCTGCAGGGAACGGAGTCAGATATGCGAGACCGGATTCTCGACGACCCGGCACTGGTCGAACCAGGGTTCGAGCCGCGTGCAACCGAGCGTGAGACGGCTGCCGGTGCTGTCGACATCTACGGCGTCGACGAGGACGGGAACGCAGTTGTCGTCGAACTCAAACGTCGTCGTGTCGGACCGGATGCAATCAGTCAACTCCGCCGCTACGTCGACGCGCTGGAGCGTGAACTCCACGCCGAACTCTCGGTCAGAGGAATCCTCGTCGCCCCATCCGTGACTGAGCGAGCGAGCGACCTGCTTACCCAGCACAATCTCGAGTTTGTCCCACTCGAACCAGAAAGCTAGCGTTGGCCCTGTGTCTCACTGTCCGAGCGAGCCATCATTTTCTGGAACTGTCCCGTATTCGGATGGGCCGTGTTCAGGAGATATGTCACTCTGTTGTTTGAGTTCTGCAAGCAAGTTGAGCGCTTCCAGCGGGGTCATCGTTGCGACGTCAGCTTCTTCGAGCGCGGCTCGAAGCGCTCGTGCTGTCGAACGCTCACCGTCGCTGTCGTCGGTCGAATGGGTTTCATCTGAGACGCTGTCTTCCCAGGAGTGCTCCGCTTCGAGCAGATCTCGTGCTCGCTCGACAACAGCGGGTCTGACACCCGCAGTTGCGGCCACTTCGACGCCGTAGGATGCATCTGCTGTGCCCCGTTCGACTGCATGTTCGAAGCAGACGGCATCACCCGTTCGCTGCGTCCGGAAGTAGAGGTTGTATGCGCCGTCGAGCTCGTCAGCTACCGCAGTCAGGTCGTGGTGATGGGTTGCGAACAGCGTCAGCGCTCTGCTCTCGTCGTGGAGGTACTCGGTGACTGCCTGCGCAATCGCGTATCCGTCTGCAGTGCTCGTCCCACGGCCGACCTCGTCGAGCAGAACCAGTGAGTGTGGCGTTGCGTGGTCGAGAATCTCCGACAGTTCGGTCATCTCGACCATGAACGTCGAACGCCCGCCAGCAATGTCGTCGCTCGCGCCAATCCGCGTGAATATGCGGCCCACGACCTGCAGTCGGGCCTCACTGGCTGGCACGAAGCTCCCGCTCTGTGCGAGAACGCTTATCAGTGCAACCTGTCGCATGTACGTCGACTTGCCGCTCATGTTCGGCCCAGTGAGCACGACGAACCGGTCGTTGCTGTCGAGATGTGTTCCATTCGGGACGAACGACTCCTCGGTCCGTTCGACGACAGGATGTCGACCATCCTCGATGTGGATTCCGTCGATAACAGTGTCGCCGTTCACCGTCGTATTCGCGTCTACGGTTGGCGGCCGACCGACGACCGGTCGGGTGTAGCCGTACACTGCGGCGACAGTTGCGAACGAAACGAACACATCGAGCTCTGCAAGCGCGTCTGCAACTGCCTGCACGCGTTCGGATTCGTTGCCAACCTGCGCACGCACCTGACAGAACAGTTCGTACTCGCGCTGGTCGGCGAGCTGTGCCGCACGGAAGATTTCGTCCTCTCGTTCTTTGAGCGCCGGCGTGTAGTATCGCTCTGCGTTTTTGAGCGTCTGTCGGCGTTCGTAGTCGTCGGGAACACTGTCGAGGTTGGCATCGGTCACCTCGATGTAGTAGCCATGAACCGAGTTGTGCCCGACTTTCAACGAGTCGATACCCGTTCGCTCACGCTCGGTCTCCTGGAGCGAATCCACCCACGCTTTCCCGTCACGCTCGGTTTCGCGGAGTTGGCGAAGTCGCTCGTCGTAGTCTGGTTTGATGATACCGCCTTCGGTAATCTCTCTCGCCGGATTCTCCTGAATCGCCCCCTCGATGAGGTCGCGTACGGATTCCAGCGGGTCGAGTCGCTCTCTGAGTGAGTCGAGCGTCTCACACTTGCTCCCTGCAAGTGTTTCTCTCACTGCTGGGACGATGTCGAGCGTGTCTTTCAGCGAGCGAAGGTCGCGTGCGTTCGCTCGACCCCGGGCGATTCGAGAGATGAGTCGCTCGATGTCGTAGACCTGTTCGAGGAGGGTGTGAACCGTCTCCCGGGTGGCGACATCGTCACGGAGCGCACCGACTGCGTCGTGACGGCGACTGATTGCATCACAGTCAAGAAGCGGTCGACGAAGCCAGTCGTCCAGTTTCCGCCTTCCGGGAGCAGATGCAGTCTCATCGAGGACTGCGGTGAGCGTGCCATCCTCGTGCCCGCCAACGGTTCGCCGTTCGAACAGTTCGAGACTGTGCAGAGCCACCGCGTCGAGAAGCATGTACTCCTCCGGGTCGTATCGCACGAGGTGGTTCAGATAGCCGAGTCGCGCTCTCTCCCCACCACGGACGTACTCGGCATACGAGAGCAGTGCGCCGCAGGCTCGCATCTCGCTCTCTGAAGTCAGGTGGTGATCGGCAGAGCCAAAGTACGTCTCGAACTGCTCACGGGCAGGGTCGAGGTCGAACACCGAGTCGTCGTACGAACTGACGAGACACCCGTCTGGGAGAAGACCATCTGTGGCTTCCGGGCCGAGAAGTGCCTCGGCGGGGTCGAAACGACTCAGTTCGTCTCGTACTGTCGACGGGGTGGTCGCACTGGTCGTGTAGAAATCACCAGTCGAAACGTCGAGGACAGCGAACGCCCACCGTTCTCCGCCGACGACTGCCGTCACGTAGTTATTCCGGTCACCTTCGAGCAGTTCGTCCTCGGTCAGCGTTCCGGGTGTGAGAATACGCGTGACTGCGCGGTCGACAACCCCCGTCGCTTCTTCGGGGTCTTCGACCTGGTCTGCAATCGCAACACGATAGCCGGCACCGAGCAGACGCTCGACGTACGATTCGGCGCTGTCGACTGGCAGTCCCGCCATCGCATACTCCCCCGTCGAGTCTTCGCGTCTGGTCAGCGTCACTTCACAGGTACGTGCAACAGTACGGGCTGCCTCACAGAATGCCTCGTAGAAGTCGCCAACCTGAAACAGTACGAGCGAGTCGTCGTACTGCTCGCAGATGTCGAAGTACTGGGCCATCATCGGTGTGAGCTCGTCTCGTCGCTGTGCCATCTTCTCTGGCGGCCCCAGCGCTGCGTCCATAGATATGTCGGTGGATTCGCTGCACAAAGAGTTTTGCCTGTTGGGCCGGAGCAACCGAGCATGAAAGGCGATGGCTCGGACGCAGAAAAGAAACGAGCGGCCGAAAGCGCCGCCACAGCGGTCGAAGATGGGATGACGGTCGGGCTGGGAACCGGGAGTACAACGGCACACGCAATCCGTCTTCTCGGCGACCGTGTGGAGCAGGGTCTCGACATTCGGGGAATTCCCACGTCGTTTCAGGCCCGAGAACTCGCGGTCGAGGTCGGCATCCCGCTCACGTCGCTCGCAGAGAGCACTCTGGACGTCGCAATCGACGGAGCGGACCAGGTTGCAGGGAGCGTTCTGCTCAAAGGAGGCGGGGCTGCACACACCCGTGAGAAAATCGTCGACACGGCGGCAGACCGACTCCTGATCGTCGTCGACTCCTCGAAAGTGAGCGAGCGACTGGATAAAACCGTCCCCATCGAAGTCCTGCCTGCAGCGCGAACAACCGTTGCGACACGTATCGAGGACATCGATGGCGACCCGACACTTCGAGCAGCCACGCGGAAAGACGGACCTGTCGTGACCGACAACGGGAACTTCGTTCTGGACTGTGCGTTCGGGACGATAGACGACCCCCAGAATCTTTCGACGGTGCTGTCGACGGTCCCTGGTATCGTCGAACACGGACTGTTCGTCGACTGTGCAGACGAACTCCATATCGGCGAGGCGACAGGGGTTCGAGTCGAGCAGTTCTGAGAGAGTATGCCGGTCGACGGAACGATTGATAGTTCTCCCACAGCACGGGCGGGTCGAGAATCTATCACAAATTCCGTCGACCGGTAATCGAACCTGTTCGTCAACAGCGTGGCCGACAGACAGCAAGCTACTTGAGACATCGACATGGACTGCTAGCACATGCAGTTTTTCGACCGACTGGCGGAGCGAATCGAGCGTATCGACAGCGTCGTCTCGGTTGGACTCGACCCTGACCCCCAGCGACTGCCCGACAGCGTCTTAGACAGTGACCTGCCGCGGTGGGCGTTCAACCGCCGTATCATCGACGCAACCCACGAACACGCAGCCTGTTACAAACCCAACGCCGCCTTCTACGAGGATAGCGACGGGTGGCGAGCGCTTCGTGAGACGGTCGCGTATGCTCACGGAAAGGACGTTCCAGTCCTGCTCGATGCAAAACGCGGTGACATCGGCAACACTGCACGACAGTATGCGGGTATTCTCGACGAACTTGACGCCATCACGGTCAACCCCTATCTGGGAAGGGACTCACTCGACCCGTTCCTCTCGCGGAAAGAGAAGGGGATTTTCATCCTCTGTCGCACCTCGAACGCGGGCGGGAGCGACCTGCAGAATCTCGAACTCGACAGTGGTGAGCGGCTGTACGAACACGTTGCGAAGCTGGCGAACTCCTGGAACGACAACGGAAACGTCGGTCTCGTCGTCGGAGCCACGACACCGACAGAACTCGAAGACGTTCGGACGGTCGTTCCAGACCTGCCGTTTCTGGTTCCCGGCGTCGGTGCACAGGGTGGCGACGAGCGTGCCGCCATCGAGTACGGACTCGCCAGCGGCGTCGGTCTCGTCAACTCCTCGCGTGGAATTATCTTTGCGGGCGAAACAGCCCGTGGCGACTACTTCGATGCGGCAGGCGAGGCAGCAAAACAGCTCAAAAACGGGCTCAATCGACATCGGTAACGTCCTGTCGAATGTGTATCGGGCAGCGCTAGTGTGGCTTCAATTCCGATCTGCCAGAATCAACTGAGGGTATTGTCTCATTCCGTGAAACAATAGTCTGGTTAGTGATATTGCTATTGATTGGCATGCAAGATGGACAGCGCGTATCGGTCATAGACGAACCAACACCACGACCGGTAGAAATGGGTCGAAATAATACACACGTCCCACGATAACAGTGTATGACTGTCAGCGACGGATCGCAGATCGGAATCATCTGCCGACCAGACCACCACGTGTTCGAGACAGTCGGGCAGCATCTCCGCGACCGGGGCCACAAAGTGACGTACTTCGAACCGGGCCAGGAGTTGGCTCAGTCGGCAATTGCGGAGTTAGCACTCCTGGTCTGTAAAAAGACCCGCCCGGAGTCGGTCCGG
>PUMG01000262.1 GCA_003551265.1 Halovenus sp. | reverse complement strand
GAAAGGAATTGAGGAGTCGTGATGGGGAAGCCCCCGGTCGCTCGACTCGAGGGCCTCGCTGCGCGCTTCGCTCTCCGCAGGGCCCGCTCAGTGCTTGCATCGGCCGTCTTCGTCGAGCGACTGGCCCCTTCCAATCCCACCCACGTTGCCAATTCGGCCAGCCATCGTGTGTCGGCTGGAAAAACAGCAAACATGGGCTGGGTCGAAAGGGGCAGGTCGCTCGATCCATCCCGGGCGACGTAAGGACCGCAGTGAAGCGAGGACCGCAGCGAGCCCCGGATGGTGAGCCGAGCAACGCGAGGCGAACCTGGTCGAGCGACCTGGGGCTTTCCATTCACACCTGCTGTTGAGAGTCACCCCGACTCCCGCAAAAGCTTCCCTGAGTTACTACAGGATTTTCAGACGCCAGTCTATGATTCGTATCGGATGTGTTCGGGCGCTCATCACGAGACAATGCTGTCTCGTTCTTCACGCCCTCTGTGTCCATAGCTCGGTCGAGAGAGGTTATTCGAGACGAAAATACTATTTAAACTACGAACCTTGACAACATCTAACACGGGGTCGCGCCCGCTGTGGGCCCTCTCTACACACGCAACCACTACTTTTATATAGAATCACAATCAATCTACGAGTGACTATGGCTCAGCAAATGGGCAACCAGCCCCTCATTGTTCTCTCAGACGAGAGCCAGCGCACGTCTGGCAAGGACGCACAGTCGATGAACATCACGGCCGGCAAAGCAGTCGCCGAGGCTGTACGCACGACGCTCGGCCCGAAAGGGATGGACAAAATGCTCGTCGATTCGACGGGCAGCGTCGTCGTCACAAACGACGGCGTGACAATCCTCGACGAGATGGACATCGAGCACCCGGCCGCCAATATGGTGGTCGAGGTCGCCCAGACCCAGGAGGACGAGGTTGGCGACGGCACGACCACGGCGGTCGTCATCGCCGGCGAGCTTCTCTCGAAGGCCGAGGACCTGCTCGACCAGGACATCCACGCAACCATCCTGGCGCAGGGATACCGCCAGGCCGCCGAGGAAGCCAAAAACATCGTCGAGGACATCGCTGTCGAGGTCGACGAAGACGACACCGAAACCCTCGAGAGCGTCGCCCGAACGGCGATGACGGGCAAAGGTGCCGAGAGCGCCAAAGAGCGACTCGGCGAACTCGTCGTCCGAGCGGTCCAGTCGGTCGCTGACGAGGAGGGCATCGACACCGACAACGTTCAGGTCGAGACAGTCGTCGGCGCATCCATCGACGAATCCGACCTCGTCGAGGGCGTCATTCTGGGCAAAGACCGCGTCCACGACAACATGCCCCAGTACAAGACCGACGCCGACATCGCGCTCATCGACACCGCAATCGAGGTGCCCGAGACCGAACTCGACACCGAGGTCAACGTCTCCGACCCCGAACAGCTCCAGGAGTTCCTCGACCAGGAGGAGAAACAGCTCCGCGAACTCGTCGACGCCATCGTCGACGCCGGTGCTGACGTCGTCTTCTGCCAGAAAGGCATCGACGACATGGCCCAGCACTACCTCGCCGAAGCCGGTATCCTGGCAGTTCGCCGTGCGAAGAAGTCCGACATGAAAGCGCTCGCACGCGCGACGGGTGCCAACATCGTCTCCAACATCCCGGACATCACCGAAGACGACCTCGGTTTCGCTGGCTCTGTCGCCGAGAAAGAGCTGGCTGGCTCTGAGAAGATATTCGTCGAGGACGTCGATGATGCCCGCGCGGTCACGCTCATCATCCGGGGCGGCACCGAACACGTCGTCGACGAGGTCGAGCGCGCTATCGAGGACTCCCTCGGTGTCGTCGCTGCCACGCTCGAAGACGGTATGGTGCTCGCTGGCGGCGGTGCACCCGAAGCAGAGCTCTCCCTGCAGCTGCGTGACTTCGCTGACAGCGTCGGCGGCCGCGAACAGCTCGCTATCGAAGCGTTTGCCGACGCCATCGACGTCATCCCACGCACGCTCGCCGAGAACGCAGGTCTCGACCCCATCGACTCGCTGGTCGCACTCACCAGCGAACACGACAAGGGCCACACTACGTTCGGTCTCGACGCCAACAGCGGCGAAGTCGCCGACATGCAGGGTCAGGCTGTCGAACCGCTCCGCGTGAAGACGCAGGCGCTCGAATCCGCCACGGAAGCTGCTGTCATGTTGCTGCGCATTGACGACGTCATCGCGGCTGGCGACCTCAAAGGTGGTGGCGGCGGTGATGACGACGACGAACCTGCAGGTGGTCCCGGTGCTGGCGGCATGGGCGGTATGGGCGGCATGGGCGGTATGGGCGGCATGGGCGGCGCGATGTAAAATCGGTCGCTTCGCTCCCGATTTGAACGCTGACGGTACTGTTTCCGGACCACACGAAAGTCCGGTCCTCGGCTGACGATTTTTTCGAACCGGATATCGGTATTCACTCGGTCTGTGTTCGTATCAGATTCCAGTTGTACAACCGACTCACGTAGCATCCACTCAGGGCGAGCAATCCACCAAAGAACAGTGTCATGCCGACGTATCCGTACAGGTCGCCGCCCGCGGTTGGAAACGGGTTCTGTGCCATGCTTCCGCCGATTCCAGTCGCCAGAACGGCGACGCCGAACACTCGTTCGCCCCGTGCGTACATCAAGCCGGCAATGAACGCAAAGAACGAAGCCCAGACGATGAGCGCTATCGCATCCATGTATGAGATACGACAGCATTTAATGTAATTCCTCTCATAGGACTGGCGGCGGGGAAGAGTTTTGCTCACCACGACCCAACCACAGGTATGGAACGACAGAGAGGAGGGCGGACCGCGTTCGTCTTCCTTCTCGCGGTGGCCGTCCTCACGATGTTCACGCTCGTCGACGTGGGAGCACTGCATCCTGCACTCGAACGGTTCACCAGTGTGTTCTGGACCGCAGTGTTCTGGGTTCTCGTCGTCGTGGTGCTCGTAGCACTCGTCTGGGCGAGCGTTCCGAGACAGTCGACGTGACCGTTTGAATCGGCAATACGCTCTCCAGTTGAAAGCAGCGACAGGCTATTCAACACTCCCGCACCAGTGCCACATATGAGACGGACAGTGCAACGGGGACGCTGGTTCCAGTACACGGGGTCGAACGCCAATCGAGACCTGGAGGTGCGGTTGCTGTGAGTGAAAGCGGTCCTGCTCTCGGGGAGGACCCGGCACTCGTTGCCGAGCGTCGGGCCGAGCAACTCGGTCGTCTCGTCTCTCGGATTAACGGACTCCTCCGTGATGTGACAGAGCGGTTGATGCGAGCGTCGTCCCGGGGACCGACCGAACGTGCCGTCTGCGAACGGATTGTCGAAACAGAGCCGTACGATATCGCCTGTATCGGGGAGTTCGATGTCGCTCACGACAGGATCGTTTCCGAGATATGCGTGGGATCGGACAGACTCGGCGGAGAGTTCGCGGTCGACGTTGACGCGGCTCATCCCATCGCCGAAGCACTCGACACAGGGACGGTCACCGTCTCCACCGAATCTGATCTCCTGACCGGGGTTGACGAGGACATTGCAGCCATCGCCGCGGCACCGCTTTCGTACGGAGACCGGACCTACGGCGTGCTGGTCGTCGGGAGTGTCGACCCTGACGCACTGGACGACATCGAGCGAACAGTCGTCGAAGCGCTGGGCTGGACGATTTCGATCGCTATCGACGCAGCCAGAAGCCGACGGTTTCTTGCGACCGACGAAGCAGTCGAACTCGTCTTCGAGATTCGCGATTCTGCGTTCGCTCCAGTTGCACTCTCGACGACGTGCGAGTGCGAGTTATCCTACGAGGGAACTGTGTTCGACGCAGACGGTGCTGCTGTAAGTTTCTTCACAACGGACGCCAGCCCTGCTCGCCTGCTATCAGTCGCCGAGACCCACCCGGACATCCGGGAAACACGAGCTGTGACCACCGACGAATCGGGCGGTCTCGTCGAAGTTAACTTTGGGTACGATACCTTCGTGAAAGCACTTGCAGAGCAGGGGGCGATGATAGAGGCACTGCACGTCGAATCGGGACATGGACGGCTCGAACTCGACGTCCCGAATGCAGCGGACCCACGGTCAGTCGTCGACTGGATTCGCGAGACGTATCCGGACAGCGAACTCGTCGTCAGCCGAGAGAGAAAGCGGCCACCGACGACGAAACGCGAGTTCATCGCTGAACTGGACGCTGAACTTACAGACAGGCAACGAATGGCACTGGAACTCGCCTACCTCACCGGCTACTACGACCGGACCCGAACAGTCACTGGAGACGAACTTGCTGAGCGGATGGACATCTCTCGAACATCATTTCACAACCACCGTCGGGCGGCCGAACGGAAGGTGATCGGACAGTTCCTGAACGACCACATGGAGTGAGCGGGCGGATATTTGACTAGTAACCCATCATGTATATCCCTGCACCAGCCCTCTGGTCACCTGAAGAATAAGTGAACGAAGGCGTCACAGTACTCTACAGTATCTGATTCATGAGTCCGAACGAAGAGAGCCGGTGGCAGACAGGTGTACCGTTGTCGATGGGGGGTTCTCTGTGAGCGACCGCCCACAACAGATTGTCGGCGTGATCACGGGGTACAGTAAGACCGTTATCGCCGTGATGCTGGTAGCAACCCTCGTCATGGGTGCCGGCATACCGATGGTGGACCAGGAAGCAGACACCGAGCAGTTCGAAGCGGAATCACCAGCAACCGAGGCCCAGGAGTTCATCGCGGCGAACTTCACCGTCATCGAGGAAGATGAAGACGAACCTGGGTTCGCGTCGATCGTCCAGATAGTCCAGCGCGCAGAGGAGGGTGAGAACGCACTCTCACAGGAGTCGTTGGTCGCTTCGTTAGAGCTCCAGCAAGCAGTGCTCGAAAACGAGAACGTGAGCCAGACTCTCGACAGGGAACGTCCGGTGTTCGGCGTCGCGAATCTGCTCGCGGACGCGGCACTGGCGGGTGAGATGCCGGGCGAGGAACAAAGCGGCGATGAGCTGCCAACAATCGAGGACCACATCGCGACGATTGAAGCCCAGATTGATACGTTGGCGGCCCTTTCGGAGGAAGAACTCGAGTCGCTCATCGCGGCCACACTCACAGAAGAGGCCGGAGCGGAGGTGCTTGCACTGTTGCCGGAGTCGTACGAGCCAGGCTCCACAGAGGCGACAGCCCAGGCGATGTTCATCACACAGAGCGTCGGCGACACTGCAGTCGACGAGCCGGGTGGGGTCGGCACGAGTGTGACGGATGCACAGCTCGAGATTCGTGACATCGCCATGGCGCAGGACGAGCAGTACTCCGTGTTCAGCGCGGGTATCATCGGTGACGAAATTGACCGGTCACTGGGTGACAGCTTCGCAATCGTGGGTCCACTGGCCCTCCTGTTCGTCGTCGTTGCCCTGGCGCTTGGGTATCGCGACCTGCTCGATATCATTCTCGGTATCTCCGGCGTTGTCGCGGTTCTCGTCTGGCTGTTCGGCTTCATGGGCTGGACCGGTATCGCGTTCAACCAGCTGATACTCGCGGTTCCGGTGTTACTCATCGGGCTTTCTATCGACTACGCTATCCACGTGTTCATGCGCCACCGCGAGCACCGTGCCAGCGAGGGTGACGACCGCGACTTGCGGGGGTCGATGACGTTCGCCCTCATTGGCGTGGGTGTTGCGCTCGTCTGGGTGACCGTAACTGCCGCCATTGGCTTTTTGGCGAACATCATCAGCCCGATCGGTCCACTTCAGGACTTCGGTATAGTCGCCGCGTTCGGCGTTGTCGCTGCGCTTTTGATTTTCGGCGCTCTGATACCGGCGCTGAAAGTTGAACTCGACGAACTGCTGGAGCGTGTCGGTCTCGACCGCCGAAAGCGGGCGGTCGGAACAGGCGGTCGCTACGTGTCAGCGATGCTCGCAAGCGGCGGAACTGCGGCACGGAGGGCACCCTGGGCCGTCATCGTTGTTGCACTGCTGCTCACGCTGGGCGGTGCGTATGGTGCGACCCAGGTCGAAACGAGCTTCACTGAAGAGGATTTCCTTGCTGACAGCCCGCCCGAGTGGACCCAGCAACTCCCCGAACCGTTTGCCCCTGGCACCTACCAGATCAAAGATGACCTCCAGTTCATTCAGGAGAACTTCCAGCCCGAAGGCAGCGAGGCAGACCTCCTGATACGAGGTGAAGTCACCGACGACGAGACCCTCCAGTGGATACAGAACGGAACCGACTCGCTTGCGGAGAAAGAAACGGTGTTCATCCTGCCGACTGGCGAGGCCGATGTCCAGTCGCCGTTGACGGTGATGCAACAGACCGCGGCCGTGAATGATGAGTTTGCTGCGGCGTTCGCCGGTGCAGATACAACAGGCGATGAGATTCCCGACAGCGACATCGAAGCGCTGTACGATGGGGTGCTCACTGCCAACCCGGCGGCATCCGAAGTCATCTACCGAAGTGACGACCGAGGGTACGAGGCGCTCCGGCTGACCGTCGAAATCCGTGGTGATGCCGACATCAATCAGGCAGCAGACGACCTCCGTGCCGTCTCGGAGGAGATAGAAGAGGTGAGTGGTGGGGCGCTCACGGTGCAGGCGACAGGTAATCAGGTTATCTTCTCCGACGTCGAGGCGGAACTCCTCAATACCGTTCTTCAGGGGCTGCTTTTGACACTTGGAGCTGTGTTCCTGTTCATGGCGCTCGCCTATCCACTGGCAGGCAAACCCGCGTCTCTCGGAATCGTCACGATGGTTCCAGTCGTGCTGGCAGTGCTCTGGATCCTGGGTTCGATGTGGCTCCTCGACATCCCATTCAATATCCTGACCGGGACGATTACGTCGCTGACTGTCGGACTGGGAATCGCCTACAGCATCCACGTCAGCGCGCGCTACCAGCTGGAGTTACGTCGACAGGGCGACGTCTGGGACGCCATGCACACGACACTGACGGGGACGGGCGGTGCGCTCGTTGGGAGTGCAGCCACCACCGTCGGCGCGTTCGGGACGCTTGCGTTCGCCATCTTCCCGCTCCTCCAGCAGTTCGGAATCATCACTGGGTTGACGATTATCTATGCGTTCCTCGCCAGCGTTCTGGTGTTGCCATCGCTGCTCGTACTGTGGACCCGATACCTCGGACCATCACGGTATTTCCCACCGCACGAACGCGGTGAGTCACCGTGACCGAGAGTGCGATAAACGACCGTCACGAGTGAGCGGGCGGAGATGGTTGACTAGCAACCCACTATTTATATTCGTGTTCGGCACCTCCTCTCAACGTAACGGCTATGGCATGAAAATATATGAAATCAGATAATATTACTGCGAACAGAGAGAGGCAGTGCCGTACAGTAACAGTTGTTCACGCGTGGGGACGATGACAGGGCGAGTGGCTCGACAGTACGCAAACTGGTTGAGTTCGCACAGCAAACTCGTGCTGGCGCTCGTTCTCGTGGCGACGGTTGTCGTCGCAGCCGGGGCGGCGGTCGGTGACGCCGAAGATGGGGGGCTCGGTGATTTCGATGTCGACTCCGACGAGTTCGACGCCGCAGCGTTCATCCAGGAGAACTACGGTCAGGACAACACGACCAGCGCCCAGATAGTCGTGAGAGACGAGGGCGGGAACGTTCTCACCCGTGAGTCGTTCATCGACGGATTACGACTCCAGGAAGACGCGTTCGCCGACGAGGAAATCGCGTCGACACTCTCTGAGCCTGGCTTCGTCGGGCTCGAGAACGTGGTCGGGACAGCAGCCGTCTTCCAGGCAGCCGAGGCCGCTGGTGAGGAACCACCGACCGGAATGATACCACCCGAACAGCAACGCGAGGCGCTCGAAGCGTTGAGCGACGAAGAGTTCGATGCCCTCCTCGAGATGCTCCTCGGAGGGGATGACACACAGCAGGTTCCAGGCGACGCCGATCCACTCCAGTTCCTTCCGGCAGGATTCGAGCCGGGTGAGACAGAAGCGGACGCCAGACTCGTACTCGTGACCCAGATCGACGAAAGCGGAGAGGATGAAGAGCCCGAAGCAGCGTACGATGCCCAGGTCGCAATCGACGCGCTCGTCGAGGACCGCTTCGACGACGCGTTCGTCTTCGGCCAGGGCATCAGCAACGAGGCGTCCTCGAACGCGACCGGTGACAGCTTCGCTCTCATCACGCCGTTCGCACTGATACTTATTCTCACCGTCCTCGCGGTCTCCTACCGAGATGTCGTCGACATTCTGCTTGCGATCAGCGGTATCGTGGTCGTCATGGCCTGGCTCCAGGGAATCATGGGATGGCTGGAGATACCGATGAACGTGATTCTCATCTCGGTGCCGTTCCTCTTACTGGGGCTCTCGATCGACTATGCAGTTCACATGGTGATGCGCTATCGAGAGGCCAGGACTGGTATTCTCAGGGGGGGAGAGTCAGTTTCGAGCGCCGAGACTGACGGTGGGACAGCGGACCAGCGTGCCCAGGAACACGGCGGTCGTGCTGTACAGGCCGGCATCGCGGTTGGACTGGGGAGTGTTGTCCTCGCGATGGCGGCTGCGACGTTCGCAGCAGGCGTCGGCTTTCTCTCGAACGTCGTGAGTCCGTTGCCGGCCATTCAGGACTTTGCCGTTCTGAGTGGCGGTGGTATCTTTGCGACGTTCATCGCGTTCGGTATCTTCTTGCCGGCACTCAAACTCGAGGTCGATTCACTTCTCGAAGACCG
>PUMG01000372.1 GCA_003551265.1 Halovenus sp. | reverse complement strand
GTCGGTCTCGACTGCGGGAACCACCTGGAGGGCGTCAGCATCGACGACCGCCGTCCCCTCGTAGGATTCGAGAATCAGCGAAACAGCCTGCAGAGTTTCGTCATCGTCTCCGAGTCCCGGGCCGACGACGAGTACGTCGTGTGCTGCAGCATGCGCCAGAATGACGTCGACGTGGTCCCGTTCGAGACGGTCGCCAGCCAGCGGATACACGATGAGATTCTCACTGAATCCCTGTACCTCGCTGGCAATGCTGTCGGGACAGGCGACCTTGGCGAGGTCTGCACCCGCCCGTAACAGCGCCTGTGCGGTGAGTGCCGGTGCACCGGTGTACGGGCCACCCCCGAGAACGAGCACGTCGCCGTGAGCTCCCTTGTGTGTGTTCGGGTCGCGACCGAGGCGAAGCAGGTCACCGCGTCCGACGAACGTCTCGGCTGCCTTCGGCACGCCGATGTCCGCGACGGTCACGGTCGCATCGAGGTCGGCGAGACCGGGTTTCGTGGCGTGGAACGTGACAACGTGGTCGGCGTCGACCGCGTTCTCAGCGAGAACCCCCGTCTCTGTGTCGAGTCCAGATGGCACGTCGACCGAGATGACGGGTGCATCAGCGTCGTTCAGCAACTGGGCAGCCGTCGCTTCTGGCTCGCGAAGGTCGCCCTGGATACCTGTGCCGAGCATCGCATCGACCAGCACGTCTGTGTCTCCCAACTCGAGCGCGGTAGAGTCTCGCACTTCCCCGACGTCGTACTCTCCTGCGAGCAGAGCGTCCCAGTTCTCCCGGGCGATATCGGTGGTGATGGTCTCGGCGCGACCGAGGAGGCGGACCGAGACGTCGAACTCGTGGAGAAACCGGGCCGCGACGAACGCGTCGCCGCCGTTGTTGCCTCGACCAGCGAGTATTCTGATGGTGTCTCCGGGAGTTGCCACCTGCTGGAGCATCTGAGCGACTGCGTTGCCGCTCGACTCCATGAGTTGCTTTCGTGAAACCCCGAGGGCTGCTGCGTTCGCGTCGACGACAGCCATCTCCGAACCGGTAATCATGCTGCTTGGTTCGGCTGCCGTCGGTATAAATCACACACCGGGCACGCCGAGCGCTTCGAGGTCTCCAAGACCGACCAGCGCGAGAACGAACAGGACGACGACGGCACCGAGCCACGCGCCGATGCCGATGATGCTCGCACGAATCCAGCCCACGCTGTAGCGCCGCCGGACAACCCACACCCAGACGAGTAGCGCAACGAATGAGGAGAGCACGCCACCGATGCCGATTCGAGCGAACAGTATCTCGACGAGCGTCCACGCGAGCGCACCGAAAAGCGCAGTCACGACAGCATGAGAGTAGCTACGGGATTTCAGCGCGAGTTTGGCTCCGAGGTGAATCGCCAGCCCGCCAACGAGCAGGCTGACAGCGAACACGAGCAGGGACGTCTCCAGACTGGCAGTGGTCATCGCTCCCGATTTGGGCTGTGTCAGTTATAGGGATTATCCTACGTCATGGTAGATTTCTCGCGGTACGTCCCAGCGAGAATTGTTGTACAGGTACAATAATCCCTAGAATACTCTGACGACTGTCGCTCACGAATCGACCAACTGTGCGTCGATATCGTAGTCCTCCGGCCCAGAACCGGGCTGGTAGACGTCCTCGAACTGGTACTGACGGGTCATCTCGGTGGCTCCAGCCAGTTCGACCGTGTCGGTCTGTTCCCAGTCTTTCGTCTCGTCGCCGCCGGTGTAGCGCACGATGATTTCGACGTCGCTTCGCTGGCGTTCGCCGCTTCCGTTCTCGATGGTAATCTGCACGTTCATGTCGCCGGAGTCCTGAATACTGAAGGCAGTGTCCGTGACGAGAAAGTCGGGACGGTCATCATCATCGCCTGCGACACACCCAGCGAGGGCGACTGCGACGGCCCCCCCGGACAACTGCAGATACTGTCGGCGCGAACGGTGCTGCATCTGTCCATTCTTCGGGGATGTGTGAACTTGTACATTCTGATATCAGGGAACTCTTCTGGTGTGTTCTCTCCCCTCGAACAACGGTTCACCGTACCCGTTCGCGCTGTCGAGAGAGCAAGCGTTTGATTGTCTTTCCGGGGCCGCCCTCGATTGGCCACCCTCGCTGTCGCCAGGCAGGCGGCTCTGGTTCGAACGCCGGACAGGAGTGGGCACACTCGCGCTGTGTCTGGTGAGTCTCTTTCGCCCGGCAGAACGGACGAGCAACCGCAGTATCCCCATCGAGTTCGAAGTGTCGACAGTCGGGGCGCATCGAATCGAGGTACGACCGCCACCCGCGTTCGTAAGCTCGCTCGGCAATCGCCAGCCGTCTCTCTTGCTTCCAGTCGACATCGACGTACTCGAAGCGACAGGCAGAGCTATCGAACTCATTACTGCCCGGCCGCTCAAGAATTCGCGTTCCCACTCCGTCGACATCGAGTGTCCGGGGTTGCCAGGCCACGTCGACAGCACTCGCACCACGGCTTCCTTCGCTGACCATGAGAATACCAGCCTCCACCGGAATATCTTCGAGGAGCACAGGTGCAATAGCGTCGCTCGTCTCCCGAGTCGCCACCCAGACTTCGTCGGCAAGCCCGAGCGCAACATCAGTTTCGAGCTGTGGTCTGAGATCGCGTGCTGCGCTCGCGTCAAGGTCCGGTTTGTTCTCGATGGCGATGATTCGCTCGACCCACTCCGGGTAGTTCCAGCGGCGACGCAGTTCGATGCGACCATTATCCCCGCGACGGCGCTCAATGACGCCCCTGTCTGCAGCCCGATGGACCGCCTCTCTGACGTACCGCCACGGATACGCTGGCTCTGGGAGTGCGTCGCGGTACCACTGCCACTCCTCTGGTGCATTTCTGACGACGTGCAAGAGATCTGAATCCAGCCGTTTCGGACCGAAGTGTGCGCGTGCAGCCAGTCCCTTCGGGTCACACTCGATAACCAGCGTATCCCAGCGCCGGTGTTTCGTGCCGAGTTGACGGGCGACGATGACCGAGCGCTCGCGCTCGGTGCTCGGTACCCAGTGGTGTTCGGCCCACTGGCAGACCTGTAACTCGAATTCGAACTCCGTCGTCACGTCGCCTGTTACCACTACGTCGCTCCGTTTGTATGTTGTGGCTGCTCGGCCGAAACAGACCGATACCGGGATGCATTTGCTTCCTCGTCGTCTGCAGTCTGTCGATGACAGAGTTCGACCCAGCAAAGTTCGAGGACAAATACGTCCACTACTTCGAGGAGCTCGAAGCGGCGTACTCAACGGCATACCAGCGACTCCACGGGCGGTACGACTCGGCACTGCTTCGAGCGGTTGACCGACAGATTCTGGCCGAGAGCGAGCCTGTGTATGAAGGTGAAGGCGAGTTCACTGTCAGGTTACCACCTGACGTCGACGACCGACTCAAGGCTGTGAGGGGAGAGCGCGAAACCGTCGAAAATCTGCTCGAGACCTTCACCAGCGAAATCGAGAAAGAGCTTCGACGGACGTTTGGCTTCGAGTAGGACTGGCCGAAAAACCCAGCGGAGTGTGACCAGTCCTAGAGGTCGGCGTCGACGCGGAGTTCGGTGTCGGTGACCGTCGCAACGCTCTTTGCAGGCACTTCGATGTCGTCGTCGCCTTTGCCACCGTAGCCGAGTCCCTGGACGATTGCGTTCGCAAAGCCAGGTTCGGGGTCGACGTACGCTACCTGCTCTTCGATGTCTACCTCAGTCACGACGCCGATCTGTTCACCTTTCACGTCCATCAGAACTTTTCCTTCGTCGGCTTTCGAGAGTACTGTCATCACGCTGTGTTCTCTGTCTGTCTTCAAATACCTCCCGGTACGTATCGGGGGACATATTATCACACAGCGTGAACGCGTCACCATGTCTACGCCGCCACATATCATTGCACTCTGTGGGAGTCTCAGAGACGAGAGTTACACCCGCATCGCCCTCGAACAGGCTCTCGACAGCGCCGCCGAACTGGGTGCATCGACAGCTCTGCTCGACCTCCGTGAGTACGACCTGCCGGTGTTTGATGCTGATAGCCGTGACGTCGGTGACGCCGACCGTCTGCGTGAAGACGTACAGCAAGCCGACGCCGTCATTCTGGGCTCGCCGATGTACCACGGGTCGTACTCCGCTCCACTGAAGAACGCACTCGACTACTGTGGGTTCGACGAGTTCGAGGAGACGACCGTTGGTCTGCTGGCTGTTGCTGGTGGGAGTTTCCCGACTGGGACACTCGACCATCTCCGTGCTGTGTGTCGGTCTGTCAATGCCTGGGTGTTACCACACCAGGTTGCCATCCCCTCGGCGTACGAGCAGTTCGAAGACGGAGCACTCGTCGACGAGAAACTCGCGGAACGGACTGCCGTTCTCGGTCAACGGATGGTCCAGTACGCCTCCATCGAACCCGACCCTGCGTCGTTTGAAAGTAAACAGAACGTCGGAGCAGACGACTAATACTCAGTACCTCACAAAGCACCGTTGTTGAAGAAGTCTGCTTGGTGGGTTGTGCCTACATTCTCTATCTTGCGCTCGCACTCATTAGCTGACAGCAGGCGGTAAGCCCCCTGCCTCAAGGAGCGAACCGCGTAAGCGGTGAGCGAGTAGGCTGGGGTAGTTCACCGTGTTCGTCTTCGGTTCGTGGACGAGAGACCGTCGGAGTGCTCCCGAAACGACCTCGACGCAGGCCTGAGCACAGAAATGCTATCTTAATCTTAAATCATCCGATGATAATAAATTCAGATATTTGATAAGTAGTTTTTTACTATTGCGCTTGAATCGCCTCCTTTTATATGGAACAATGACCACCCATGCAGAACCGTCTCCACGAGCGGATGCCGGTGAACCGTTGAGGGTCGGGAACAGATGAGCGCTCAATCGCGGCGTTCGCGGCGGATACTGCTCATTACCGGTCTACTCGTTGTCCTCTTCTCGCTGCTAATCGTTCTGCCATTTATCACCTGGATTCTCGTCGGAACGATTCTCGCGTACGTGCTCCTGCCGTTACACAGGCGCCTTTCCCGACCGTTCGGTGACACACTCGCCGCTGGCGTATCGATTTTCGTCGGACTGTTGTTCGTCCTGATACCGCTCATCGTAATCGTCGGTGTCGCTGCCAGCCAGGCGATTCAGTTGTGGGAGTCCTACGACGCTGGCGAGGCCTCACAGATAGACGACCTCATCGGGGAGATCCTCCCCGTAGAAGCTGATATCAGCGCTCTGCAGGATGCCTTCGCCGGAGCGGTGAGTACCGGTGCAAGCGGTCTTGCGGGCAATCTCTTCAGTATCGTTGGTGGACTGCCCGAACTGTTCATCGGGTTCACCGTCCTCCTGTTCGTCCTGTTTTACTCCCTCAAAGACGGCGATAATGCCATTGCCTGGCTCGAAAAGACGGTGCCGCTAGACCCCGACGTTCAGGACACACTGTTCAAAGAGACAGATCTGCTTCTCTACAACTCACTGGTTAGCAACGTCGCTGTTGCAGTAGCACAGGCGCTCCTGGTCGGGGCCGCGTTCCTCGCCCTCGATATTTCGAACGTCATCTTCTGGACAATGACGACATTCGTTGCAGCACTGGTTCCGCTTATCGGCGCCTCGATTGTCTGGGTTCCCGGGTCGGTCTACCTGTTCATCGTCGGTCGTCCGATTTCTGCAGTTGCATTGTTCGTCTTCGGTGCCGTCATCGTCAGTCTGGCCGACAATATCATCCGACCGAGAGTCATGCGAAGCGGAACACAGCTCAGTCCGGTGCTCACGATTATCGGCATTTTCGGCGGCATTGCCCTCTTTGGCTTCGTGGGGCTGTTAATCGGGCCAATCATCCTCGGGATGGCGAAGCTCATTATCGATATCCTCGTGGAAGCGTATCCCGAGCCTGCAGTAGCCAAACAGGCGTAATCTGATCGCCCCTCGAAGTCAGCGTGAGTCAGAATCGCTCTTCGAACTCGCTACCGATTCTGTAGGGAGATTCCTCGCGGTCGTCGCCGTCGAGTTCGTCGAGGTCGACCACGTCTTCCTGGTCGTGGGCGTCGAGTTCCTGACGGAGTTTCGTCACGTAGCGTTTGTGCTCTTCGAGCTGTTCGCGGAGGTGTTCCGCTTCCAGTTCGAGGCGTTCGTGTTCGCGGACGAAGCTCTTTGGCACCTCTACTTTCGGCGGGAAGCTCTCGGCCGGGCCAGTGCTGGTCTCCGAGGAGCGGTTGATTTCGTGTTCGGGAACGACCTCGACCTGACCGTCGTGGGCAACGAGCAAATCGACGTAGTCCCGGAAGACAGCAGACAACGAGATATCACGCTCCTCGGCGATGTCGCGTAGCGTCTCGAACTTCTCCTGGCTCACGCGAAAGGAGATTGTCTTGTTCTTGTTACCCATGCTAGGCCGACACTCGGTACTGCTCGTATTTAATGGTTTGTCAGACGTTGCGTCCGCTACTGGTGAGGGAGACCGCAAAAACAGGCCCGAAATCATACTGGCGGGCGAAAATTCGTGTATTTTCGTCCGTCAGTATCAGTCTGCGCTGGGTGCGGTTTCTTGCAGTTTTCCGAGCGCCGAAACTGCGCTCCGCCGGTAGTTTTCGACAGGGAGGTCGTACTCCTCGCGGGCCATCTGGACGTACTCATCGGGAGTCTCCGTCTCGAACGCCTGGATGCGTTCGAGCGTTCGCTCGGCAGTCTCGACCACCCACCGGTCGCGGGTCGTCTCGTCGACCGCCGTGATAGACTCCGGCCGGATGGAGACGTTCACGTTGCCGTCGTCGGTTTCGTAGGTTCGTGGTTTGCCAACGACTGCAACGTACTCAGGAGGTTCGAGGTCACGGAGCATCGAGGCAGCGTCGGGCTGGTACTGTCCGGCGTAGGTGAAGAACGTGTCGCCGTTCGGGTCGACGATGCGACCCTGCCAGTACTCGGCCTCTTCACCGACATCGTCGGTTTCGGTCAGCGTGCCGACGACGAACACACGGTTCGCGCGCTGGCCCGTCGGCAAGAGGACGTACACCGGTGCGCGGTCGTCGTCGCTCTCTTTGAACGTGTACGTGGCATCGTTGAACTCCTGTGCAAAGACCCGGCGGGCGATTTCGCGTGTTGGTGTGCTCGACATTTACATCGACCTCGCTTTGATGAGAATCGCTTCTGCGTCTGCTGGACCACCCTGTTCTTCGAACTCGTTGGCGAGGACGTACCGACCCAGCGTCGGACCGGTGATGCTGTAGTACCGGCCGAGGATTTTCTCGTGCATCTGGTCGGCGACGACGGAGGTGTCCAGCGCATCCATCGCCATCTCCTGTGCCTTCTCGAGCGTGATTCCCGTCAACTCCTCGGTCGCTTCGCGGTTGAAAATGACCTCGTGAACGCTCTCGCCGTCGTCGATGACGCCTTTGATGCGGAGGTCGAACTCGCCGTCGACCTCGCCGTGTTCCGAACAGCGGCCGTTCTGGAGGACGCGCGTGCAGTCTTCGACCGGACAGCGCTTGATGAGACCTGAACCTGACTGGATATCGACGAGCGCACCCTCGATTTCGACGGCGTCGTCACCCACTTCGATGTCCTCATCGAGCGCTTCGATGGTGGTCGTCCGGTTGAGTTTGACCGAGTACCGGCCCTGGTACTCGTCGGTCACGACGTTGTTGAGTTCGTAAACGCCGCCTTCTTCGAGTTCGGGCAGGTCCGATTTGGACCACTTGGTGAACTTGACCGTGCCGGTCTCGTCACCGAGCAGTCCGACCTGCGCGACCGCATCGCTGCGTGGCTCCCAGAGTTCGACGACCTTCGCGGTGAGGTCTATCCACTCCTCCTCTCTGTCGATATCGACAATGGCCTTCTGTTCGTTGCCGCCACCACCCGAGAGTTCCTCGCGCTCCATCCCTGCCTCGTCGAGATACGTGTTGATAACGCTCCGACGTGCTTCGGTTGTCGGTACCTTGTACTCGTTGACGAGCGTATCGAGGCGGTCGTAGACCTCGTCGACGGTGATGTTGAGGCGGTCTGAAAACTGTTCGTGTACGTCTACTGCGTGTGTACGCAAATCTGTCTCAGTCATCGGTTGCTCACTGTCTCCACCTTGTTTTCTATGGGAGACATACGCCTCTTGGTTCCCCACCGTATAAAAACCTCCGCTAGCGGAGTGAAAGTGATACTCACAGCGGTAACAGCGCGGCAGCCCACTGGCTTCAGCCGTTGGTAGCTGACCTCAGTTCTGCCTGTGCGTGCCTGACAACCTCCTCCACCGGAGCCTCTTTGAGTTTGCTGTTTGCGAGTACGAGTCGGAGCCTGGGACGACCGACCTCGATAGGGACTTTCTCCGTGGCGAGGAGCCCAGAATCTTCCAGGAGATTCTTCGTCCGCGAGAACGTCGCTTTGCTCGCGAGCTGGACGTCCTCGCCCCACTTGCTGATGTCGTACAACAGCACGTTGTGTCTCGCTGCGACCAGCAGTGCAATCGTTACCTCGTCGAGACCATCACCACCCCCGCGTGCTGTTTCCAGCATCTCCAACACGCTGTTTACGTCCTCGACGACCTGCGGCCCAAACTCCGCATCCAGTGTTTCCCGGACTTTCGTGAGTGGCGGTGTCCGAATCGAATACGGTTCCGCCCGTTTCCACTGCCCCTCGTAGGTCTCGTACGTCGACGTAACCAGCGTCTCCTATCTCGATGTCAGTCCAGAGATACAGTCACCCCCGTCGACAACAGCCATCACATCCTCTGGCGTCAACAAGAGGAACG
>PUMG01000107.1 GCA_003551265.1 Halovenus sp. | reverse complement strand
TTCAGGGCTTCGCAACCCGTGACTGTTTCTTCAGACGAACAGGCAACTCCACTGGCCGACGAGAAGGCCGCTCTGGATATTGGTGCAAACAATCTCGTCGCCTGTACCACGTCAACCTGCGAGCAATATCTGTACGAAGGCCGCGAGTTGTTCCAACGATTCCGCGAGACGACGCGAGAAATTGCCCGGTTGCAGTCGACACTCGAAGAAGGCAGGTACAGTAGCGAGCGTATCCGGCGGCTGTACCGAAAGCGAACCCGTCGCCGTGACCACGCTCAAGAGGCACTGTGTCGTAACTTACTCGAACGACTCTACGAGGACGGCGTGGATACGGTGTATATCGGTGGCTTGACCGACGTACTCCAAACACACTGGTCGGTCGAGACGAACGCGAAGACCCACAACTTCTGGGCGTTCAAGCAATTCACCGAACGACTAGCGTGTACCGCCGAAGAATACGGGATTTCGATAGAAGTTCGGTCAGAAGCGTGGACGAGTCAAGAGTGTCCACAATGCGGTTCAACCGACCGGACGACACGCCATCAAGACACGCTCACCTGTCGGTGCGGATTCGAAGGTCACGCCGACCTGACAGCCTCCGAGACGTTCCTAGAGCGGCAGACAGAGAAAACAGTCAGGCCGATGGCACGGCCCGTGCGGTTCGAGTGGGACGACCACAACTGGTCGGAGCTACCACGCTCTCACGAATGTCCCAAAGAACAGCGCACAGACCCGAGTACCGTCCACTGTGACTGGAATGTTGCCTCCGGCGAGTCGTAGACCGGCTGAGACTCCCACGGAGGAAACCGCGCCGTTCACGGCGCGGAGGATGTCATGCTCGATGGTCGCGAACGACATCTCGATAACACTTGTGTGATAGCCGTTGTGGTTGCGGAGTACGCGGCACGCATTGAGTAGACGGCACGCTTTTCGAAGTTGGATTACGTCGGAATCGTGTGTATTCGGGTCGAGTCCAACCTCATACTCTGCTCGGCCCAGATGACCAGCAAAGGCGGCCTCAGCGTGTGCAAGTGCATCCTGCAACTCGGTCGGTTCGTCAGGCATCCGCCATCACCTCACGCTTGAGATTATAGAACGAATCACTGTGCACGAGTGTGATTGCGTCGGCGAACACCTCTTCGAGGCGGTCCCCGTGGGATCGCGCCGACTGCGGTGTTTCGACGAGAATCTGGAACTCGTAGCGATCGCCATCGAACCGTTCCTGTCCGAGTTTCTTTGCGAGTTCGTTGGCCCGATGCTGGTCGGCACGACCGTCTGCGAGCACCCAGAAGTCGATGTCGCTCTGACGGTCGGCATGGCCACGAGCGACACTCCCGAACACGAGAACTCCGCGTACGTTTTCGAGTTCATCCTGGATTCGGTCGAGTGCTGCACGGACGGGAAGATGGAATTCAGGTTGTGGGATGCGTAGAACGGGATCGTCGGGTTTCGATATTCGGGTGCGGTTGATGCCGACGAGCCGGCGGTTGCCCTCCGTATCGACCACAACGATTTCATTGGTCTCAAGGACATCGACGGCCCGCTTCACGGACTGAGGTGCGTTGTCGGTGAGCCGTCCTAGCTCACGAATCGTGAACTGCTCGTAGGGATTGTCGATCAACAATCGGAGGATATCGTTGGTGGCCGTGTGACGGAACACATCGGGGTCGGGTGCCGGAATCGGTAACTCCACTGTCGCTTGCTCTGGCCTCTCTGCCGCACCGTTTTGTCTCGTCATTCGTTACATGTCTCGTCTCCCGATACAATATTCTTTCGGCGATATGAGGATGGGCCACATCCGACGGGTCTTTCCGGAGCGCCCGCCTCAGACCGTTTATGACACGAAAAGACGACTACTACAACCGCGCGAAACAGCAGGGGTATCGCGCTCGGTCGGCGTACAAGCTCAGACAACTCGACGACGAGGCAGGACTGCTGGCGGAGGGAGAGATAGTCGTCGACCTCGGCGCAGCACCCGGGGGGTGGATGCAGGTGGCCGCCGAGCGGGTCGGAGCAGAGGGCACGGTCGTCGGTGTCGACCGCCAGCGAATCCGTGAGCTGGAGGATGTCGCAGCGACTGTCGAGTACGTCCGTGGAGACATCACCGAGGACCGGACCAAAGATGCAATTCGGGAGGCGGTAGGGGCAGGGATGGAGAAACGACCAGTCGATGTCGTCGTTTCGGACATGGCACCGAACATGACGGGAGAGTACGACCTCGACCACGCACGATCCGTCCACCTCGCCCAGCAGGCGTTCGAAGTTGCCAGAGACGTGCTCGCAGCAGGGGGCGATTTCGTCGTGAAAGTGTTCGACGGTCGTGACCTCGATGCTCTCGAAGCGGAGATAGACGAGGAGTTCGAATACGTCCGCCAGATGCGCCCGGACGCCTCACGCAAGGAGTCGTCGGAGCTGTATCTCGTTGCACGGAACAGACTGACTGCACCCGTTCGGACAGGTGACGAACTCGAAGTCGACATCGTCGACACCGGCACCGAAGGTGACGGGATTGCCCGGGTCGAGGGATTCACAGTGTTCGTTCCCGGTACCCAACCGGGTGAGACAGTCATCATCGAAATCGAAGACGTGAAGCCGAACTTTGCGTTCGGAACGGTCCAACGCTGAAAGAAATTTTTGAGTGAACAGCACCCCTAAAGCCAGACCGGTCAAAGAACTGGCAATGGAACGGCGGACATATCTCGCAAGCGTCTCGGCGGGCGTGGCTACCCTTGCAGGGTGTAGTGTCCCGCTCTCGTCTGGAACGGACCGGGCCGAGTGGACCTTCGAAACAGGCGGGAGCGTTAGTTCACCCCCACTCGTACACGACGAAGTGGTGTACGTCGGAAGCCACGACCACTATCTGTACGCACTCGACAGACACGATGGAGCTGAACAGTGGCGATTTCCGGCTGGCCAGAAAGTCATCGGCGGGGTCGCAACCGACGGTAACACGCTCTACTGGGGGAGTTTTGACTGGCAGGTGTACGCTGTCGATCGTCCACAGGCTCGGGATGGAACCCCACGACTTCGCTGGGTGTTCGAAACGAACTCTGCAATCAGTTCCACACCTGTTCTCGACGGGGAGACCCTCTACATTGGGAGCCAGGACCGTTCTCTGTACGCCCTTTCGAAGGGTGACGGATCCCTGTGCTGGAGCTTCGAGACTGGCGGGAACATCCTGCAGGCACCAGCGGTCACTGACGACAGGCTGTACGTCGGCAGTAACGACAATCGGCTGTACGCACTTGAGAAGGAGTCCGGTGACAGACAGTGGTACTTCGAGACCGAGGGGAGCGTGGGCTGTATTCCTGCTGTCGTCGAGGAGACTGTCTACGCTGGGAGTTACGACGGACACCTGTACGCCGTCGCAGCTGACAGTGGTGAAGCCGAATGGACGTTCTCGACGGCTGGAAGGGTCCAGTCGTCACCGTCAGTCGTCGACGGCACGGTGTACGTTGGAGACCGCGAAGGCATCGTCTACGCTGTCGATGCCGAGACTGGCGACGAGCTATGGCAGTATGAAACGGCTGGAACGGTCTGGAATGCAACACCGCTACTCGACGATGGTGTTCTCTACATCGGGACCGGGAGACGAGGCGGTGGCGGAGTTCACGCACTCGATGCCGAAAGCGGTGAACGACAGTGGAGCTTCGAGACTGACGGCACAGTGCACGACTCGCTAACACTCGCCGACGAGCTGCTGTATTTTGGAACGAGGCAGTCGGGTTCGACATCTGGGAAGGTGCACGCAATCTCTCTCGGATGACTCTTTCACAGTGAGCTGGTTCGAACTGTGGGAGTGCACAACGGTTAGGTACGAGCACTCCCCACACCAGCGTATGCCAGAGAGTGGAAAGGTCGACCGACAGTTCTTCCAGGAACACATCGCTTCTCGGCTCGGGGCTGTCCGGGAAGACATCCACAGAGGACCAGCTCACGGCGTCGACTTCGGGGTCATCGACGCTGATGAGCAAGCCGTCGTGATGGCCACGGACCCGCTCTCGATACTCCCGGAACTCGGATACGAGCGAGCGGGACGCTTCGCCATCCAGTTCGTGCTGGCGGACGTGGCTGTGTCGGGGCTTTCGCCGAGTCACCTCGCCGTCTCGTTCTCACTGCCACCGGAGCTTCGAGACGAGGAGTTTGCCGCGATGTGGGAGGGAATCCACCGCGAGTGTCAGGACCTCGGGGTGGCCATCGTGACCGGACACACGGCGCGGTATGAAGGCTGTTCACTGCCGTGGATTGGCCACGGAACCGGAGTCGCGTTCGGCCAGCGGGATGAACTCATCTACCCCGATGGCGCACAGCCGGGGGATTCGTTGCTCGTTACGAGGGGTCCTGCAGTCGAGTCGACAGGGCTTCTGACGACGCTGTTTCCCGGCCAGCTTTCGCTCGCAGAGTCCGACCTGCAGCAAGCACAGTCGCTGCTCGAAGAGACAGATGTCGTGCGTGATGCGATTGCTGTCGGGACAGTCGGCGGGGTGAACGCGATGCACGACGCTACCGAGGGCGGGCTTCTCGGTGCGTTTCACGAGCTGGCTGCGAGCGCAGGCGTCCAGCTTCACATCGACACCGAGGCAGTTCCGATTCGTCCGGGAGTAGTCGCCGCCTCGGAGGCGCTCGGACTGGACATCTGGCGGGCAACGACCGCCGGGACACTCCTGATTGCAGCTCGACCCGGGGCAACCGAAGCCGTCGTCGAAACGCTCGAATCTCGCGACACTCCCGTCGGTGTCGTCGGGGAGGTGGTAAGTGGCCACGGCGTCGTGCTGGACGGCGAAGAGGTCGGTCCGCCTCGTGGTGATTCGTCCTGGCGCGTCTACGAACGGTTGCTCGAAGAGAGCGACCTGTCCTGAAATCACATTTATCACTGTGGCGGTTGAAGAAGGAACTGGAAACCATGCTACTCGAAGACCGCACCTGTCTCGTCACAGGTGCATCGAAAGGAATTGGCCGAGCGATTGCTGAGGAACTGGGTGACAACGGCGCGAACGTCGTCGTGAACTACCGCTCTTCGGAGGACGCGGCCTACGAGGTGCGCGACGCAATCGAAGACGCATCAGGAACAGCAGTCGTCGCACAGGCTGACGTTGCAGACCTCGACGACGTCGAGCAGATGTATGACGCGGTTGCCGATGAGTTCGGCGGCGTCGATGTACTCGTGAACAACGCAGGCATCACCGTCGACAAGAAGTTCGTCGACATGACCCGCGAGGACTGGGACCGCGTGATGGACGTCAACCTCGGCGGTGTGTACAACTGCACGAAGGTCTGCTTCGATGACCTCCGCGAGGCGCACGAGGGTCGCCTCATCAATATTTCGAGCGTTGTCGGTCAGCAGGGGAACTACGGTCAGGCGAACTACGCGACGACCAAAAGCGGTCTCTTCGGGTTCACCCGGACGATTGCGCTGGAGATGGCTCGCTACGGGTCGACGGCCAACTGCGTCGCACCCGGGTTCGTCAAGACAGCCATGCTCGAACCGGTCCCTGACCGGGTCAAAGAGCAGATTCTCGAACGGATACCGCTCAACCGGTTCGCCGAGGTCGAGGATATCTCGGGGATGGTTCGCTTCCTCGCCAGTGAGGAGTCGAGCTACATGACCGGGCAGGTGCTCGGAATCAACGGAGGGATGGAATGGTGAGCGCCGTCACCGTTGCTGGTGTCGGAATGACACCGTTCGGCCGGGGCGGTGAGCAGACGGCCCGCGAGATGTTCGGCGAGGCCGCGGCCGAGGCGTTCGACGACGCCGACGTTCCCCGCGACGCTGTCGAGGAGGTGTTCTACGGGAACTACATGGGTGAGTTCGCCGAACAGCAGGGCCACCAGGGACCACTCGCCGCGGAGGCCGCTGGCGTCTCTGCACCTGCAACTCGAGTCGAGAGTGCCTGTGCGTCGAGCGGTGTCGCCGTTCGCTTCGGCTACGAGAAAATCCGCAGCGGCCAGGCAGACGTCGTGCTGGTTGGTGGAGCCGAACGGATGACGAACCTCTCGACACCGGACGCGACCCAGGCACTCGCAGCGGCGGCAGACGCGCTCTGGGAGATTCGCGCCGGTGTGACGTTCCCCGGGGCGTACTCACTGATGGCGAACCGGTACTTCCACGAGTTCGGTGGCGGCCGCGAGGACCTCGCACACATCGCCGTGAAAAACCACGAGAACGCTCTCGAGAACGACCTCGCACAGTTCCAGAAATCTATCGACGTCGACGACGTGCTCGACGCAATGACTGTCTGCTCGCCGTTCGGACTGTTCGACTGTTCACCGATGAGCAACGGAGCTGCTGCTGCGGTCCTCGTCAGCGACGAGTTCGCGACGGAACACGGACTCGACGCTCCGGTGTCGATTCGAGGTGCGGGACAGCACAGTGACCACTTCGCGCTCGCCGACCGGGCGTCGATTCCACGCGCACCTGCAGCCGAACGCGCCGCCGAGATGGCCTACGAAGACGCCGGTCTCGGCCCGGACGACGTCGACACCGCGGAGGTGCACGACTGTTTCACAATCGCAGAGGTGCTCGCACTCGAAGCGCTCGGCTTCTACGAACCCGGGGAGGGAATCTCCGCGGCGACCAACGGGGAGACGACCATCGACGGGGAGTTTCCAGTTAACCTCTCGGGCGGGCTGAAAGCGAAGGGACACCCTGTCGGTGCGACCGGCTGCGCACAGATCTCCGAGATGACGAAACTGTTGCGTGGCGACCACGTCAACAGTTCAGCGCTCGAAGACGCGACAGCCGGGCTGACGCACAACGCTGGTGGGACGGTTGCCAGTTGTGTGGTTCACATTCTGGAGGTGGAGCGATGAGATACGATACGCGAGACGACGGATACGACGACTTCCTCGACGCTGTCGAGGAGGGTGAACCGTACTATCTGGAGAGTCCGAGCGGAGACGGCTGGCTCCCACCCCGAGTGTGCGACCCCAAGACCGGTGAGCGCAAACTCGTCGAAAAAGAGTTACCGGCGACGGGTGAGGTTGTGACTCACACCACGACACACGTGGCTGGGCCAGACTTCGCAGACGACGCACCGTACGTCGTCGCAATCGTCTCCTTTGGACCCGTCAGCGTCACTGGGCAGGTGCGTGAGGTGGACCCAGACGACGTCGAAATCGGACAGGAAGTCGAAATCGGCGTTGAACAAACGGAGACGACAGGCGACCGCGTCATCGTCTTCTACCCGACAGAGTGAAACCGGCGATTGGAAATTTCAGTACATTCTTTCCAATCACTCGCCACAAACAATATACGTCTGTCAGTCATGTGCCGTCGTATGCACAGACGACGAGCGTTTCTCACGACGGTTGGTGTTGTCGGCACGGTCTCACTTGCTGGCTGTTCACTCCTCGAAGATACGTTCGAAAAGAGCGCCTCTCCGGCCGGAGTCGGAGACGACGCGCTCGATAGAACTGGGTTCGCACACCAAGAGACCGAGGAGATCAGCTTCAGTGAGACCGTGACCGCACTGGGTCAGTCACGAGAACTGCGGCTCACGAACTGGCGAGTCACCTACGCGAAAGCAGTGCCCGAGGTTGGCGAGGACGCCGCACGGTTTCGACTGTTCTCGACGCCGAGCGTCACGGTCGCCGGCACAGAACTCAACCCATTCGACGCTCTCGGTAACGTTGCGCTCTTTGACGAGGTCGACGAGGAGGAGCCAGAAGAGATGGATGCAGATGGGGACGATGATGAAGACGCCGAAGAGACCGAGACACGAACCATCGAGACACTCGGTGAGGATGTCACGTACACCCGTTATGAGATGACGCGCGAAATCGGCGGGCAGAATCTCTCAGTGTTCGTCGACGTAGGACGCTTCTCGAACGACGGTGACCTGCTCACCGCTATTGCGATCCACCCGGAGATACTCGACGAGACCGAAAATGTCGACGACCTCGCCGCGTCGGTTGACCATCCGTTTGAATTCGACATGGACGGGTAGAAGACACGAGAAACCAGCAGGCAGAAGGACGCGAGAAACCAACAGGCAGAGAACTCGGAGAACGGGACGGGTGTCCCGTGATACGTGCCCGGACACATCCCACAGAACAGAACTGATGAGCGAAAATACGCAGAACTTCCGCTGTCAGTCGTCGGCCGGTGTCGGTGTCTGGACGTGTTCGACGGTTCCGGCGTCGAGTGCGACCTCGACCTCACGGGCAGCGGTCACGAGGTTCTCCATCTTCTGGTAAGCTACCTCGCGAGGGAGAAGTTTGAGGCCACAGTCGGGACTGACCGTCAACTGCTCTGGTGGGACGACTTCGAGCCCGCGCTGGATGTTCGATTTGATCTCCTCGACGGACTCGACCTCTTTTTTGTGGACGTCGACCACACCGAGGGCGAGGTCTTTGGTGAAACGAGGCTGTTTGAACACGTCGAGTTGCTCGTAGCCGCCGTTGCAGAGTTCGACGTCGAACTCGTGGACGGGGAAGTCGAGAATCTCCGGATAGATGCGCGAGTAGTCGCCGTAACAGACGTGCAGTCCGATTCTGACGTCTTCCGGGATGTCTTTCACGATGCGTTCGAGACACTCCCCGACGATGGCGTGGTCGTCCGGGGTTGTCGCCAGCGCTGGTTCGTCTATCTGAATGTAGCGTGCACCCTGGGCCACGAGCGCTTCTACCTCTTCGTTGACGAGTTCTGCGAAGGCGTATGCCAGCGCCTCCTCGCTCTCGTACGCCTCGTTGAACGACCAGCTCGCGAGCGTGTACGGCCCGGTGATGGGGACTTTCACCGG
>PUMG01000105.1 GCA_003551265.1 Halovenus sp. | reverse complement strand
CTCGCTCCAGGTGCGCCCCTCGACGTGTGTTCTCCCGGCGCTTTCGTCCATGTCACACACTCGTCTCGGGCAGGTTTGAACTCCCCGATTGGCATAGATTTACCCGAACACGAAGAGGGTATACCGATCACTTGCTCGTCACGATACGGAGCACGTCCTCGTCAGCGAGTTCGTGGCCGGGACCAACCTGCTGTTCGTCGTGTTTCGCACTCGGACCGCTGACGCGCGCGAACCGAAACCGCTCGTCGAAACTCCCGCCGAGTTTCGAGCAGGCCTCCTCGACGGTGTCGCCTTCGAACAGAATCAGTGGCTCCTCGTAGTCGACGCCCCGGCCAGGTTTGTCCATGTAGATTCGGATGAGACCGAGTTCCTCCCAGATGGCCTCTCTGAGCGAATCCAGTCCTTTCTCTTTCTCGGCGCTGATGAAGATGGCCTCGTCCGGGTCGATGTCGTGTTCGCGGAGCTGTTCGTTGACCGTCGGCAGATAGTTACGGTCGATGAGGTCGGCTTTGTTGACGGCGACGAGCGAAGGAATGTAGACGCGGTTGTCGCGGATGCCGTCGATGAGGCGGTCGATGTCGACGGTCTCGCCGATTGTGACGTCAGCGTTGGCGTGGCCGTGCTCGCGGATGATGCTCGTGATGGTTCCCTCGTCGAGTTCGAGGTCAACGCTCGAGTTGATGGAGATGCCGTCTTTGGCTTTCGGCCGAATCGAAATGCGCGGTGGTTCCTGGTCGATTCTGATGCCGTTTCTGTAGAGCTCCTCGTGGAGGCGGTCGTACTGGTCGATTTCGAACACCGAGAGCAAGAACACGACGAGGTCTGCCGTCCGGACGACCGACAGCACCTCCTGTCCGTCACCGCGACCACCCGCAGCCCCTTCGATGAGACCCGGGACGTCGAGCAACTGGATGTTCGCACCACGGAACTTGAGCATCCCTGGAAAGACGTCGAGCGTCGTGAACTCGTAGGCCCCGGTTTCGCTGTCGGCGTTGGTCATCGCGTTGAGGAGTGTCGACTTCCCGACGCTCGGAAACCCGACGAGCGCAACGGTGGCATCGCCGTGTTTTTCGACGGCATAGCCCGGCCCGCCACCGGACGAGGACTGTTGCTTCGTGAGCTCTTCTTTTTTCTCTGCGAGCTTCGACTTCAGCCGCCCGATGTGCGCCTCCGTTGATTTGTTGTAAGGGGTTTCCTGAATCTCCTGCTCGATCTCCGCTATCTCCTCTTCGAGCCCCATTATCTCAGTGTAGGACTGTCGACGGGCAAAAGGGCTTTTGTCCGCTCCCGCCTCCATGACCATTGATACCATAACTCTCGCCTGTGTTCGGACACTGCACGAGAGAATAACGCTTATCAGCGCCGGTTGACTACACACGAGCGTACAATGACTGTCACGCTCAAGGATTTCTACGCGGACTGGTGTGGACCGTGCAAGACACAGGACCCGATTCTCGACGACCTCGCCGAGGAGTGGGAGCACGTCACCTTCGAGAAGGTGAACGTCGACGAGAACCAGGACGTTGCGAACGAGTACCAGGTACGCTCGCTGCCGACACTCATCGTCGAGAACGAAGACGGTGTCGTCGAACGGTTTGTCGGCGTTACACAGGCGGACAAAATCGAAGCCGCGCTCGAATCGGCCGGCGCCTGATTCTGTCGGTACGCTTTTTTGAGGACTCGACACTCAGTGGAACGTCACACCGAGGTCGTGGAGTCCCTCGTTATTTCGGGCGAGATTAATCAGCAGCGGCGTCAGTGCCTCGATTTCGGCTGCGTTCTCCAGCCCGCCTGCGCTGAGCGCGCGGAGTCCGTCGATATCCTCCACCAGTGAGATGACCGTTTTGCGCGCCTGGTCGTCGCTGGCAACCACAGGAACGTCCCAGTCGAGGTCGACATCGAGTGCCGCGAGTTTTCCAGCGGCGAGGTTGTGGAACGCGCCTGCGACGGGTGTGTCATCAGGAGCGGCCTCGGCTGCAAGCTGTGTGACGCTCCCGACGCCTGGCGGGTTGTAGCTCATTCCCGACTCGCTGCCTTTCATGCCGACGGCGGGTGAGACCACGACTGCGTCTCCGAGGTCGTCGGCGACCGCGTTGAGGGTGTCTGTCAGGTAGTACGCGGGAACCGCGAGGACGGCAACGTCGGCGAGTGCTGCTGCGTCTGTGTTCTCTTTCCCATCGATGCTCGCCTCGACGCCGTGGTCGGCCAGCGTCTGTTCGTACTCGTCAGCCGATGCCTCTGCTTTCTCGGCCTCGCGTGAGCCGATGACGACGGTGTGGTCGGTGTCGTATGCCAGCCGAAGTGCCAGTCCTTCGCCGATGTCACCGGTGCCACCGAGCAGTGCTACGTGCATACGCTGGTCTTGGTCGAGAACTGGATAAGCGTTAGTTTTCGGACTGGCGAACGATGAACCAAAATCCACGTGGATTTTTATACAACCGCCCTGAAATAGCGCGTGGTATGTCAACAACGCCCAAAGATGTAGTCGATGAGCCACCGGACGAAGCCGGTGACTACGAACTGTCGGTTGGCGACGTGATGACCGACGATTACGTCACGGCGTCATCGGACCTCTCCATTGCAGAGGCGATTGACCGCTTCCAGGAGTTTGCACCCGAGGATTCGACACAGACAACAATCTATTACACGTACGTCGTCGACGACGGCGGTCGCCTCGTTGGCGTCACATCACTCCGAGAGATGCTCTCTGCTCCGGGTGACGACCCACTGTCGTCGATTATGACCGAAGAAGTTGCGGCGTTTCACCGGGATGCTGACGCAGAACAGGTCGCCCTTGACGTTGCTGATTTACACTTCCCTGCTGTTCCGGTCGTCGACGGCGAGAACCGACTGCTCGGCATCGTCAGGTCGGCCACACTCGTGGACGTGATGGAAGAAGAGAGCAGTGAGGATATGCTTCGGATGCAGGGGATGAATCTGCCGGAGCTTACAAAGACAGATTTCACCGACATCGAAACCAAGCGCAGTTCTATCATGCTGGACGCGTCGCTGTGGAGTATCCTGCGGATTCGGGTTCCCTGGCTCATCGTCGCGCTCGCGGGTGGCTTTCTCGCTGGCGGCGTCATTGGCGTGTACGAAGATGCACTCGAAACCGTCGTCATCCTGGCGTTTTTCATCCCTGTCGTCATGGACATGGGTGGGAACGTCGGCACACAGTCGTCGACAATCTTCATTCGCGGAGTCGTTCTCGGGCATATCGACCGCAGTAATGTGCTGCCTCGGATTGCCAAAGAGACGGTTGTCGGTGCCCTGATTGGCCTAGTGGTCGGGGCGGTTGCAGCAGCTGTCGCATATCTGTGGCTCTCGGCACTTCGTGGCGACCCTGCTGCAGCCGAAGTCGGACTCGTCGTCTTCGGTGCGATGGTCGGAACATCCATCGTGGCAGCACTCGTTGGCTTTCTGATTCCGTGGCTCGTCTATCTCCTTGGTCAGGACCCGGCCGCCGCATCGAACCCAATCGTTACGACCATCAAGGACGTTTCGGGCCTGCTGATTTACTTCGGACTCGCGATGGTGTTCATCGCAGAACTCGGTGTCGCGTAGCGCGTTCGAATCGAGACATCTCTATCTACGTCGACCCCATCGGGTCGGCGTGTTCGTCGAGGTACGCCCGCAAGGTCTCACCGCTGGTTTCGACGCCCTGTCGGGCGAAGAACGTCGCCACGTTCTCACAGTCACGGTCGAGAAAGTCGTCGCTGTTGGGGTGGTGCACTGTCACTGCCTGTCCGACATCGATGATGTACAGCTGAGACTCGTGGACGACGATGTTGAACGCCGAGAGGTCGCCGTGTACCATCCCCGCGTCGTAGAGGCGAAGCATGTACTCCCGGATGACCTCGTAGGCGGTCTGTGGGTTCTCGATGTGGACCTCGGTGAGGCGTCTGGCTCGCCCCGTCTCGGTGCCGAGGTACTCCATCACGAGGACGTTTCGCTCGACAGCGAGTGGTTCGGGAACCCGGACACCAGCACGCCGAGCGCGACGGAGGTTGGCGAACTCCCGGCGGACCCACGCGATGACGATTGCTCGTTTGTTTCCAGCAACCTCTTCGAGGCGTGGGTCACCCTGGAGGTACTCCCCCATCTCCCGGAAGTCCGACGCGTTGATGCGGTACACCTTCAGCGCAACCTCGGTGTCACCTGCCAGCGCCGTGTAGACGTTGGCTTCTTTTCCCGTCGAGATTGGTCCGCCGAAGGCGTCGATGTGGCCGTCCTGGACGAGTTTGTAGAGCGCCGCGTACGTCGCCTCGTCGAACACCGACTCCTCGACTTTGAACTGGTCGGCGTCTTTGATTCGTTTCCGAAAGTCGTCGAACTCGCGGTCGCGTTTGCGGGCGATGCGGTCGGCTTCGGTGTCCGAGTAGTCTATCTCCTCCCACTCGTCTCCCGGCGCGTCACTTTCGTCTGTATCGAGTAGGCCGTACTCCTGTTCCATCTACTGTCGCTACCAGTCCAGGCCCTATATGGATTATCGTACCTGTTCGGAGATTCTCGTCACGACCCACGGCGAGAAATCTCTGATGACGTACGATAATCCTCCTAGAATCGTGTGCTCCGAACGCAAGCAATCACTCCTGAATGTGGCCTTCCTCGCGTAACTGGTCGGCGTCTGCCTTCTCATAGCGCCAGGTGATGTCTGCTTTCTCGTCTTGCCAGTCCCAGGGTTCGACGAGCACGACGTCGTTCTCGCGTATCCAGATTCGTTTTTGCATCTTCCCCGGAATCCGGGCCGTTCGCTCGACGCCGTCCATACACCGTACCTTGACGCGGTTCGCACCCAGCATGTTTGTGACCACCGCGAACACCTCCTCGTCGTCCGGCATCCGCAGGTTCTTTCGTCCCTCGTGGTCGCCCATATCGGTCTATTCGTGGGGTATATGTTTAGTTTTTATACTCGCCCCACCAGAACACCAGGTATGCTCCGAAATCTCGGACTCGTCGGTGTCGTCGGTCTCGTGCTGATGCTCGGTGGTGTTGCCCTCACAACGTGGTACAGCCTTGTCCTCGGGAGTGCGCTCGCGATGGTGCTCGCTGGTCTCGGACTTCTCGTCTACGGACTCGTCACCAACCTCATGCGAGCAATGGGAATGAAACCCTGAAGAGAGAGTCCCTGGTGACGTAGGATAATTCCGACAGCAGTCCGTATCAGTTTCTTCGAGCAACGAGCGCACTCCCAGCGAGTATCAACAGCGCGAGTGCACTGGTCCCGACGACGAAACCGGATCCGAACCCATCGTCGCTGTCACCGCTGCGTTCACTCGTCGCTTCGAGCGTTTCCGCTCCCTCGTCATCCTCCTGCGTCCAGGTGACCGACTGTCCGTCGTCCTGTATCTCCCCGTTCGTCTCGACGATGTCACCGGGCATGTTCACGGTGTACTCGAACTCGGTCTGGTCCTCGAATTCCTCGTCGAAACCAAACTCATCGTCGAAGTCAAACTCGTCGTCGAAGCCATCGTCGATTTCGTCGTCTGTGTCGTCATCTTCCAGGGCATCGTCTTCGATTGCACCGAACCCATCGGAGTCCACAAACGTAATCTCATCAGCCTCCTCGTCGACAGTCACGTCGAGTTCGTCTATCTGGTCGGGGTCGCCGTCGCTGGCGGTGAACGATATCAGCATATCACCGTCGTCTGTCTCATCCTCGCTGTACTCGAACGAACCCCAGGCGTCGTCGTCATCGAAGTCCTCACGGATGTCCGATTCGAAGTCACCCTCCTCTTCCAACATCCCGAAGACGAATCCGTCCATCTCCATCTCCACGTCCATCTCATCGATTGTCCCGTCGTCAGTGACTGTCGTTTCTACCGACACCGAAAGACAACCAGCCAGTACGACCAGCGACACCACGACACCGACCGCGAGCAGTTTTCGTCGTTTCATCCTGTCCATACCGGAACGTATTTTGTCGGTAATATAAGTGTTTTCGAGCGTCCCAGAGCGAGTTCCGACGGGTCCTATCGGTCCGGGCGGTCTGCGCGGTGTTCGCTGATGAGGCGGTCAACCAGCTCTGCGTTCTGTTGTCGCTCACGCTCTGTCGCCCGTCGTTTCCAGTCCTCGATCGCTTCTTCGACATCTGATTCACGTGCCACGGCGAGTTCATCGACTTCCTGAACCGTGACGAGTTCTGCCGGTGCGACCGGTATCTCGTGTTCGAACAGGACGCTGTCAGCCATATCCGAAAGCTGACCGTTTCGCAACACGATCTGTGGGTTGATATCGGCCAGCAACTCCGCCGTCGAACGGCCTGCCCCGCTGGCATCTCGCAGGAGAATAACGTCGTCCTCTGCGAGTCCGAAGCGCTCGTGTGCGCGCTCGATTGCGCCGCTGGTGAACTGCTCGATGACTTTCACCGCCACCAGCCCCGCTCGCTTCTCGGAAACGTCTGCGAAGTTCGAGTGGTCGAGTTTCCACAGCGTCTTCAGCCGTTCGAGTTTTCGCTCGATGGCTTCGACCTGCTCGCGCTCGGATTCGAGTTCGCGCTCCAGCCGTCGGTTCTCGCGCTCCAGTCGGGTGACCTCTCTGCGCTCGCGTGCCTCCCGGCGCTCTTTTTTACGCGCCTGGGACAGCTCGCGCTCGAATCGCTCGATTGTTTCGTCTTTCGTCTCGACCTTCGTTTCGAGAGTCTCCACGTGGCTTTGCAGGCGCTCGACCTGGGTTTCGAGCTGTCGAATCCGGCGCTCTTCTTCGGTGAGTTCTCGCTCGACGTGCTCGTGTTCGTCGTCATCATCCGCCGGTGTATCGGTGAGGTCAGCCAGGACAGCCTCGACCGACTCCTCGTCGGCGACGACGCGAGCGATGACGGTTCCGAGGTCCTGTCGTGGTGGGACCTTGGCAGCGATGCGGTCGAACTGGTCGCTGTGGGCGTCGTAGGCTCCGAGCGCTGCGGCGATGGCGTCGCGCTCGTGGTCGTTGTCGTAACCTGTCTCGCGGGTGCGGTGTTTTTTCACGTCCACAGGCAGGTCTCGACTGGGAACCCAGCCAGCGGCGTCGAAGCTCCGGCGAATCTTCTCGACGGTCTCCGGCATCGGTGTCACGTCCGCGCCGACGATTATCGGTCGACCTCGCTCGATTATCCACTCGATGATGGCCGCCGTGTCGGCCGTTCGCGTGCTCAGAACGTCGAGCACCTCGCCTTCGAGTCCGACGACGGCAGCGGCGGTCGTCGTTCCGGGGTCGATGCCGACGATGACGGGGTCGTGTCGCTTGGCCAGCGGGCGGAACTCGATACCGTCACGTCTGACCCGTTCAATCTCGACGCGGACGTCACCTGAGCGTTCGCTCGACACAGGTATGTCCTGTGGGCGTGCCTCGACGGTGAAGATGGCGTTCGAGAAGCCGCCATACTTCTCCGTTATATCCCGTTCGTAGTCGAGACCTGCCTCCTTCAGTGCGGATTCGACTTCGCGAGCACGGCGCCTGACGGAGCCGTGGATTCGTCGGGTGAAGCGGTCCTCGCTCCACCCGCCGCTTCCGGTCGAGCGGCCGCGTGCAACTTTGACTCTGGTGGTGTCGGTGAACGCAGTCACCTCGTGGCCGATGTTCACAGCGGCGAGTCGAGCCGCCGCCTCGGCTTCTGCCATCGGCTCTTTCGCGTAGGGGACGCCGTGACGCGAGGCGAGCCGTGAGAGTGGTTCCGGCTCCTCCGCGCCGGTGACCTGGACGAGTCGCGTCCTGTCGGGGAGTGCCCCGAGAAAGTGGACGAGTGCGTCTTTGTTCTCGGCGAGTTCGTACATGTTGTCGGTCGCAACCATCGCTGGTTCCTCCTGCTCGATGAGTCGTCGGAGTTTGCGATAGCTCACGACGTCTCGCTCGAGAGAGTCCTCGCCGAAGACGACGAGCGCGTAGGAGGGCGAATCGCCCCGGATATCTCCACTCTGGATGTCGACACCGAAGACGACAGCGTCCAGTGCAGTGGTGCGGCTTTTCACTACCACGCGGTAGGGTGTGGATTCGTATTAACGCTACGGGAAAGTGGAGTGTTTTTGTGTCTGCACTGCAAGTACTGACAGCGGAGGTTCCGGACTCCGTCCGGAGGTGAGCAGGTGTCCGAGACGACAGCCGAGACGTGCTCGTTCTGTGGCCGGTCAGCCCCGGCTGAACCGCTGGTGGCTGATGAATCAGTCTACTGCTCGTCTGGCTGTCGCCGTGCGGATACCACGCTCGGTGAAAGCAATGAGCCAGTCGAACACGACGTCTCTCCGTCCCATCTGAACGCATCTCCCGATGACCGTGAGGTCGAGCGTGCATTCTTTTCGGTCACCGGCATGCACTGTGTGACCTGCGAGGAGTTTCTGGAGGAGACTGCCCGAACACAGCAGGGTGTTCACGAGGTTTCAGCGAGTTACGTCACCGAGACGGTTCGTGTCGAGTACGACCCGACGGTCGTCAGCGTCGACGAACTCAAAGACGTGCTCTCGGTGGCTGGCTATCGAGTCACAGACCGCGAACACGCCAGCGGTGAGGGTGTCACAACCGTTCTCTCGCGGGAGACAAACGCAGAAACCCGTGACCTCGAAGACCTACTCGGCTATCGCTACATCGCGGGCGTGCTCTTCGGGATGTTCATCATGCTCCCGTACATCGTCGTGTTGTACCCGTATCAGCTCTCTGACCTCGTCGGCGGGTCGCTGCAAGGATTCGAGGGTGACGCCGTCGAGACCGGACTGATTCTGCTGTTACCGCTGTTCGCCAGCATGACCGGCGTTGTCGTCTTCTTCACCGGCTCGCCACTACTTCGTG
>PUMG01000333.1 GCA_003551265.1 Halovenus sp. | reverse complement strand
TTCACGACGACTACGACGAGGATGTCCGTCCGACATACCAGTACTCACACCTCGAAAAGTGATCTGCACAAGCCGATTGTTACCGTCTACAGAGAGAAAGCGAGAGTGCCGCGGGGCTTGTCCCCGCAGTACTTCACCCAATTCAAGGCGGAGGCCCCACCCTCAACGAGCGAGCGGGGCGGTTGCCCCCGAGCGAAGTAGGGTGGGGTAGTTTACAGCTGTTCAGTAACGGGACGCCACGACGGCGCGCCAGTATCATCAGTATCGCCAACACGGAACTCGTCGAACAGCGTCACGTTGTTGCCGATGGCGTACGTGCCGAGGCCGACACCGACCTCTTCGGGGAACGCGTTGGTCTCGTCGACAGCCTCCGTATCGGCTTCGAACTGCACCCACTCGCCGGAGTCGGCGTCCCACGCGTAGCCGTTGTACGTGAGCACGACCTCGCTTCCGGTTGCCTCGAACTGGATGACGTGTTCGAGCCAGGTGTCCGTCGGGAACTGGTTGTCGAGAGAGACCAGCGTCTCCATCTCGCCATCGACCGTGCGTTTGAGACTCGGGTTTCTGGAGAGCAACGGCCCTCCACGGAGCCGATAGCAGTTGTCGTGGTAGTTATCTTCGTCAGCAGGGACCCCGAAGGCGACATCGTGTGACCCCGCCTCCAGATACACCGCAATCCGAATCGTGCAGTCCGCACCGGGATACCTCTCGAGTCCGCTGTCTGCCGTAGACTGAATGGCGTGATACGAACTCGTGCCTGCGATGCCAATCGACTGCTCACCCGCCGCGGGATAGTTGTTCGTGACCTGATATGCGGCGCTGTACGCTCCTGCCGCAGTCCACGGGTCAGTCTCTTCGAGCGCCGTTCCGGCGTCGTAGCCCTCGAAGTCGTCCACAACCTCACCGCTCGGATTTCCCGGAGTTGTATACTCACCCGTCATGATGACGCCGCCGCTCGTCTGAACGATTCCGCCAGCAGTGGCGAGGGTCGCTCCAGAGTCTGGCTCCGGCTCCGGCGGTGGGTTGGGATCCGAGCCGTTGCCGTTCGCCCACGCGCCTACTTCATCAGCAGTCGGGACGACACCCAGATCGGTCTCTTCGCCTTGAGAGTCACTCTGGATGGTGAGATTTCGTGTCGACCCGAGCGGACCGCCCGCGTTGTTCGCGTAGTTGTACTGCTCGATGACGTTCCCGGACTGGCGTGAAAGACAGTCGAGACCCGAATTGTCGTTGTTGTTGACCCACAGCGTCTCCGCGTCAATCGAGGCGTTATCACCAACCCAGACAGCTCCCCGTCCGGCACCATCTCCGTTGTCAGTCACGATGACGTCGCCCCGAAGGTCGTAGTCGATGTAGCTCAACCGGAACATCGAGGTGTTACCTGGCCCGATGACACAGTCCTCGAAGACCAGGCTGCCGCTGTCACCGTTCGTCGACTGGTAGGAGTGACCGCTGTTGTTCTGAATCCGTACTCTGCGGTATGTCCCGTCGATGGGTGCCCCTGTCGAGGTCTTACATCCGGCGTCGTTCTCTTCGATTACCGTATCCTGGACGATAAACGAGCCCGTCGCGGTGTCGATACCGTAGTGGCCGGGGTGAATCGAGGAGTTGCCACGGAAGTGACAGTGCTCGACGACGAGTTCTTCGTCGGGCGTCGGCTGGTCAGTGCGATAGCTCGCACCGTGCTTGCCGTGGTCCTCTGAGGTGACGTGTCTGAGTGTGACGCCCCGTCCACGGATGCTGAAGGCAGTCCCGTACGAGTCGCGGGCGAGGACGTCCTCGAACAGATAGCTCTGCCCCGCTGTGTCGTGTTGAACCCGAACGATAAGCGTCGCGTTGGGGTCCCCCGAAACCGCACTCGAGTTTCCATCGAGAACCAGATTCCGACACTCGAATCCAGACATTCCACCCTCGAGGTGGAGTATGAAGAAGTTACTCCCACCGTTGCCGCCGTTGTAGCGGATGACGCTGTCTTCTCCTTCTCCCTCAAGCGTGAGGTTGTCCGGGTGTCTGCTTCCGTCGACGTTGAGAATCGTCTGTGCCCCTTCGACGCCGTACGTCCCCTCCGGGAAGTACACCGTATCTCCTGCACTGGCATCGTCTATCGCCGACTGGATCGCGCCGGTATCGTTCGTCGACCCATCGCCTGCCGCGCCATAGTCTTGAACGTTCAACGTGGCCATGGCTCTCTATCTGCGGATGTTGGCCCACACTTTCGGGACCACATCGACTGCCTCTCCACTCTCGTTCGACACGGTCACCGACACAGGTGAGGTGCTCGCAATCCACGGCGCGTCTGAGTCCGAACTTGCGGATTTGAACTCGTTGCCCTCTACCTCCACCAGCACGTCGCCGTCGCTACCGCCCTCGCGGACCCGAAGAACGACATCGCTCTCGTCTGCATCCCCCTCTTTCATCGGGAACGAGAGACGGACAACCTCTAACAGCTCGTCCTCGTCGAAGACGAACGAGTTTATCTCCTCGTCTTCGAGTCCATCCTCGTAGTGAACGTAGTGGCCGAGGTCGCCGCCCCCGGCACGAGCGACGTATCCGACGAGATTCCAGGCGGAACCGTCACCAACGTACGTTGCACCGGAATCCGTCGCGAGGAACTTCGCTCCCTCCTCGGGGTCGTACTCATCCCGGTTGTCCTCTGTGTCTCGAATCTCGACGTCGCGGTCGAGTTGCTCGAAGTTCTCGTTCAGCGGAATGTGCCATTCTAGCTCTCCTTCGCTCGGTCTGTTGTATCTGTGTTCTGTCATTGTTGTGAGTCTCCTGTGTTGTTATGTACCGATGCCACCGTACGGCCCGTCACCGTATCCCAGCGCTCCGTAGTCGTCGTCTCCGTTGTCTCCGTTATCATCGTCATCGCCGTTGTCGTCATCATCGTCATCGCCGTTGTCGTCGTCATCGTCATCATCGTCGTCATCCTCGAGCAGGAGGGAGAACGTGTAGTCGCCATCACCGTTGGCCACCTCGATGACCTGCAGGAAGTGCTCGCCGCTCTCGTCTGCGAGCGAGCGCAGCTTGTGGGGATTCCCGGTTCCGACGTACAGCATCTCTTTGAGATTCCCGTCCGGGTCGTACAGGAGGAGACCAGTCATCCCGCGTGAGGTCTCTCTCTCGTATTCGACAAGGATCGGGTCACCTGCCCTGGCGTCGAAGACGAACCAGTCGTTGCTCGCCGGGTCCAGACTCGCGTGTACTGTCATACCCGGTGCGATCTCCATCGCCTGCGCCCGTTCTGCGTTTCCGCTGACGGGCGTGCTCGACGCCAGCGCGTCTGCACCCGTTGTCGCCGCCTCACCCCTGAGCAACGTTGTGTGTTGTCCGTGGGGTTTGAGACTACTCCCGCCGTAGCCGTAGACGTCGGGCTGGTGTATCTCCGTACTAGAGCCGGAGACGCTGCTGCTCGCAACAGCGCCGGTCGTGGCTGCTGCTGCCGCACCACCAGCCAGTAACATGTAGCTTCGCCGGTTGAGAGTCGAGCCACCCTCGCTCTCACCCGGGGACTGTTCCGCCGAGACGTCTTCGGAGCCACTTGTCGGTGTCAGCCAGTCTAAGAGCTCCTTACCCGTCCCAACTATCCTGGTAGGACGTTCATTCTCGCCGTCGTGCGTTGGTCCATCGTCGCTCATCTCGACAGGAGGGCGTTAAGCAACGGCTATAATAATGGATTTGGCCAGTTCCTCTCTCGCTACTTCGGTCTACACGGGAAAAAACTACAGATGCGTTCCGGTTGATTACCACTTCCGTCTGGAGTATGAATATCTTTCTGCAGAAAAATCAGTGCTTACCGCACCTCCGCAACGTGCCCAGCGCGGACGACCTCTCCACAGGAAGGGCTTACCACACCGCCAGAAGCGTGTTACAGCCGTCAAGACGTGAATTATCTGCCGGATCCCCCCTAACAGCGGTTTTCCTGGATGCACACCACTCGTACAAGTGAAACAGCCAGTCCTAGTGTTTAGATTCACTTGCAACAGTGGTGTGTTCAAAAGACTTTGTTGACTGACGCGATGTCGCGAATCAATTCAATTTCATTATCTAGCCGAAGAACATCGGACATCGCATCAATCGCACTAGTAAATGGAACATCTAGTTGGTAGCTGTAGTAGTTCCCTCGTGATCCACTGCGGTTCTCATTCGCAGCGAGAATACCAAGCATTCGCAGGTCAGAGAGATGATTATGAACTGAACGCTGCGCAAGTGGATCTGTTCCAGAAGATTTGCAGAGCGTTATGTATTCCTCGTATATTTCTCGGGTTCTACTAGGTGTTTCTTTCTTCGCCGCTTTGGAAACAACTGCGAGAAGGGCAAGACGACCATGAGTGGTTAATTCTCTCATTCCTTCTTCAACTCGTTCTTGTTCAAAACGTGTTTGTGCAGATGCCACATGTTCTTCTTTGATCACATTCTCATCTTGATTCTCCGCGATTTCACCAGCCAATCGGAGCAAATCTAAAGCCTGACGAGCACTACCACTATCCCGGGCGGCAAGAGCGGCGCAATATTTTAAGACAGCAGTATTAACAGAGTCATCGGCGATTGCGATCTCTGCCCTAGATTCAAGAATGTTCTTAAGTTCGGGTGCATCATAGGGTGGGAAATGGAGTTCACGTTCACAGAGTGCATCTTGAACACGCGGGTCCAGTTGATCACGGAATTTGAAATCGTTGCTGATTCCAATCACCCCAACTTTAGCTGCATCGAGATAATTATTTGATCGTGCTCGAGGTAGTTCATAAAGAAGCTCATCGCGGTCTCCAATCGAGTCAATCTCATCAAGAACAATAATAATCGTTCCAGCAAGTGCTTCTAGCTCTTCATATAGTTTCTTGAAAACGGTCTGCTGAGGATACCCAGTTGAACTGATTTCAGCACCAGTCGGACGGAGTTCATTGACTAATTTAACTGCAACCTGATATGACGAATTTAGTGTCTTGCAGTTAATAGAGATAACAGACAGGTCCACGTCATCATAATCTTTTATGTCCTCCTGAAGCCGTGCAAGCAGATGATCTGTAACGGCGGTTTTCCCGACACCAGTATTTCCATATAGAAATACATTATTTGGTTCCCATCCGTCGACAACCGGTTGGAGAACCGCCATATACTCTTCAATCTCTTCATCACGCTCCTCGATTTGCTCGGGTTGATATGATTCTCCGAGGGCATCTTTGTTGCGGAATATGTTCTGTTTCCGTTCAAACCGGCGCATATTCATCTATTAATCAGTTAGGTATATAAAACCACCCTTGCATCTGATGCAAGTGAATGTACAGACACACACCACTGTTGCAAGTGAAACAATCGAATCTGGTCTATTGCTATGACAACACCCCACTCTTTCATCTAAAGCTCTGATATAATTGGGCTCGATATTTCTAATTAGAACAGTTTAATCACTGGTTCCACTATTTTTTATTCTCTTTCAATACTAGATTTCTACATCCAGTCCTCAGTTGCTCTCTACAATTGCGTAGCTTCACTTGCAACAGTGGTGTGTGTCTGTACGCCAACTTCAGCGCTTTTGTAAAGACGGATGCGTCGAGAATCGACGACGGGGTGTGTCCGGAACGCTCCGAGAGTAGCCACTGCCATAGTCAGCGTGTCATCGAAACGTTCTCATCGACATCAAGAGAGAGGAGGAGTTCGGAGAGTGGACGACTCAAGTTACCTGCTCCTTGCTGGAGTGGTCAGCGTTCATCTGCAGTTGCGGTGCGGTACCAGTATCGAAAGTTATGAGTTTCTAACACTAGACGACGAACACAGGGCGGCCACTCGTCTGAACGACTCGGTCTGTGACGCTGCCAATCTGAGTCGAATCCGCGTGGGAGTGTCCCTGATAGCCGAGAACGATGAAATCGGCGTCTATCTCGTCGGCGTAGTTCACGATTTCCTTGTAGGGCTTGCCGTGACAGCAGCGAGTGACCACGTCGAGGTCTAGCTGTCCGCCCCGTTCTTCGACTTTGTCGAGCTGCTTGCTGCCCCAGTCTTCTATCTCTATCGTCCCGAGTTCGGCACTGCTGAGCGCGGGTTCAGAGTAGCGGGCAGTGTCTACGACGTATACTGCGTGAAGTTCTGCACCGTGTTCCTCTGCATGTTCGAGTGCGTGGGTAACCGCGCGGTTTGCAGAGCCGCTGCCGTCCGTCGCGACCAGGATGGTGTCGTACATACCATACTGTTCGTATCCGTCACTCTCAAGATAGACCTCTCTTCTCATCGAGTGAGAAAAGCTCAGTCCGCAGCAGATTTTGTGGACTTCTCTCGGAAGTCAGCTGCCGGAAAGAGCTGGCCGGTTTCGTGTCTCACCCCAACGAGAAGGATGATACCTGCAATGAGTGGCAAGATAGCACACGCCGCATAAATTGGCCAGAATCCGACGACCTCGACCAGCGGAAGCGAAATCAACGGACCGAGACCACCTCCGATGTCGCCGAAGACGTTGTTCGTCCCGGACGCACGTCCCATCCGCTCGTTCGGTGTGAGGTCTGCAAGCAACGCGATGAGCGGGCCGCTCGTCCCACCCTGTCCGGCCCCGATAAAGATACAGGCAACGGTGAGCGTCGCCACTGAATCAGCGGCAGCAAGCAAAAGAAACCCCACAGAAGAAATTACCACAAATACCAGCAACGTCGGAACGCGTGACTCACGCCTATCGCTCAGGTATCCGCCGTAGAACATGAACACCGCTGCGGCGATGACGGTGACGGCCATGAAAATACCCGAACTTCCCTGGTCGTCGAACCCGAGTACGCCGATGTTGAGGTCACCGAGGAACAGCACGAGCGTGGCAAACAGCGCGCCGATGTACGCAAAGAGAATGGTGAAATTTACCAGTCCAACGGTAATCGTCGTCACACTCCGGTCGATCTCCCAGGGTTTCACCGAGCGATTCACTTCCCCCTGGACGTGTGTCTCGGGCACGGTTGCGTAGGCGAGGACGGCGGCAAACAGCGCAAACACGGTGGCAAGAATGAACGCGACCACATCCCCCGGAATCGCCCAGACGACGCCGTCGGCGACTTCGCTGACGACACCGCCGAGGACGAGCCCTGTTGGGAAGCCGAATATGCTCCCACCTCGAATGAGACCCATACTTGTCCCGCGTGTCCCGCTCTTGCTCACGTCGGCGGCAATGGTGTATGCCGTGGCGAACACGAGTGCACTTCCGAGACCCCAGAAGATACGCGCAAGCAAGAACCAGGCCTCTGGAAGCGGAGCGACGTATGCAATCACGTACCCGAACGTCGCGACCCCCTGGATGAGCATCCCGACGACGAACGGTTTCCGGGTACCGATACGGTCGACGAGGCTTCCCGCTGGTGCGTTTGCCAGCAACCGTGAGAATCGGTTCGCACTCAGAATGAGTCCGACGAGAAACGGAGAGATCCCCAGAACGGTGCCGAGATTGGGGAGAATAGGAAAGATGACGCCGCCACCGAAGCCGACGAAGAACGTGCTGGCGATAACCGACCCGATGATAACGTACTCTCCACGACCGAGACCACTCCAGCCGTTGGTCTCGGAGTCGTCATCACCGTTTTCGGCGTGTCTGTCCGAGTTCTCGGCGTTCCCGTCCATCACTCACTCTCCGGCACGCTGGCGGTTTTCACTGTTTGACTGAACGGTCAGTCAGGGCTTGAGTATTTCGTTTGCCAGTGAGAGAACCGTCGGTGTGTGAGAGGTCGGAACACTCCCCGCTCACAGGAAAGACAGGACTCACTCGCTACAAAAGGTAGAGATAAAACAGACCGAGTGAAACGAACAGGCAGCAGTTTCGAGAACTCATGGACTGGCGTAGACTCTCTGAAGCGACCGAACAGATCGATATGGTCGTCTTTACAGCCAGCGTTCTGACACTGTCCGGGTTCGTCGCGCTAATCATGGCGACACCCTCGACAGCGGATGCTCTCGTCGACACCGCCAGTTCGCTCATTCTCGTTGCAGACGGCATGGTCCACCACGGAGTTATCCTGTTCGCACTGATATTCGTTGTCGCTGTGGTTGTGACTCCATGGGGAAGTCACCGGCTGGGGGGTCCAGACGCACGCCCGGAGTTCGGGCACGTGACGTACTTCGCAGTGTTGTTCTCCGCTTCGATTGCTGCAAGCCTCATCTTCTGGGGTCCGGCAGAGGCCATTATTCACTTTAACGAAGTGCCACCCGGGAGCGATGCAGAGGCAGGGACTGACGAGGCTGCAATTGTTGCGCTCCGGTACACGATGTTCCATTCGGGTATCTCCGTCTGGAGTCTCTACATCGCCTTCGGTGTGGTGATTTCGTACTACGTGTACGACCGGGGCGCGCCACTCAGAGCGTCAGCAGTCCTGACACCATTTATTGGCACGAACCGACTCAACGGTCCGCTGGCAAACGCCGTGGATGTTATCGCTGTCGTTGCTCCGATTGTCGGTACAGTTGCAACGGTCGGACAGGTGAGCCAGCAGTTTCTCACGGGAGTCGAACACCGGTGGGCTGTTGAGTTCACCCAGCTGGGAGTCATTCTCTTCATGCTCGCGCTCGTACTCGTGTTCACGGTCTCGGCGATCACTGGGATTCATCGAGGCATTCGTCGTCTCTCGATAGTGAATCTCGCGGCTTTCGTCGTCCTCGGTGTGGCTGTGTTCATTCTGGGCCCGACGAATGAACTCCTCGCAGGGGCAAGCAGCGCAACACAGGAATACGTCCGGGAGTTCGGAACGATGAGCACGGCGGGCGGAACCGAGTGGGCAGAGCAGTGGACGCTCTTTCACTGGGCGTGGTGG
>PUMG01000160.1 GCA_003551265.1 Halovenus sp. | reverse complement strand
GCGGCTTCCGGGCTTTCGCCGTCACGAAGAACGCTCTCGATGAACAGTTCGCCCGCGCGGTAGGAAGAGCGAACCATCGGGCCGCTCGCACAGTACAGAAAGTCGAGTTCATCCTCGGCGACGTGTCTCCAGGTTTCGAAGACGTCAGGGTGGACGAACTCGCTCACCTCAAGATGTGAGCGTGACGGCTGGAGGTACTGACCGAATGTGACGATATCGACACCCACCGACCGGAGGTCCCGGAGTGTCTGGTACACCTCGTGGTCGTACTCACCGACGCCGAGCATGATGCTCGTCTTCGCGTAGGCGCTGGACTCCTCGGCGACCTGCTGGAGCACCGACAGCGACTGTTCGTAGCCTGCTCGACGGTCACGGACTGGCCACTGGAGGCGTTCGACCGTTTCGACGTTGTGAGCGATGACGTCGGGTTCGGCGTCGATTATCTTCGCGACGAGTTCCGGTTCACCCTGAAAGTCTGGGATGAGTACCTCCACCAGGGTATCCGAGTTTCGCCGTTTTATCTCGCGAATGGTCTGTGCGAAGTGACCCGCGCCCTGGTCAGGGAGGTCGTCACGGTCGACCGAGGTCAGGACGACGTATTCGAGACCGATTCTCGTCACAGAGCGTGCGACGTTCTCCGGTTCGTCTTCGTCGAGCGGTTCCATCCCCCCTGTTTCGACGTCACAGAAGTTACAGCCACGCGAACAGCGCTCACCCATCAGCATGAACGTCGCCGTCCCGGGACCGTTTCGGCCGCTCCAGCACTCCCCCAGGTTCGGACACGACGCCTCCTCACAGACGGTGTGCAGGTCGTGGTCGCGCAGCGTCTGTTTGATTTGAGTAAAGCGCTCGCCGGATGGCCGCTCCATCTTCAGCCACTCGGGCTTTCGAGCCTTGCTCATTGTGTGAGTATTGGACCCCTGCGACTAAAGTCTGCGCCATCTCGTCAGGAAAGCAGTTCCTGTAAATGGCAATAATAGGATTATACACGTGTACGTGCAAGATATGTATATCATGTAACAAATATTCTCAATTGTGGAAACCTTTATCATGCTGGTTTCTGACTGTGTAGTCATGATGTGGATGGAGGAGTGAACACGGTGCAGTCGTTCACCCGCCATCGGCAGGTTGCGAGCGGAGGGTTGGAAAATACCGAGCTGTTGACTGATGGGTCCCAGACTCGTTGGTCGGATTACTAACACATGACAAGACGGAAAACACACACAGTGCTGATCGGTTTCTTGCTGGTCGTATCGTTCATGACAATTGCGATGGTCGGAGCTGCTGGAGCGACTCCAGCGGACGACCTGGACCTTGCGGCAGGTGAAGAGGTCGTTCCCGAGGAATTCGGAGAGGACGACGAGGATGAAGAGCTACCCCTCGAACTCGACGGTGACGTCACAGTGACGCTGGTGACCGGTGAGGAGGTGACCGTCCGCCAGACCAGTGGTCAACTCCAGTACGAGATCAGTGCAGCCGAAGGTGACTACGAGACCGTCGAAGAAGAGCGTGGCTTCTACCTCTTGCCCGAAGGAGTGAGTGAAGAGGACTACGATCTTGAACTGTTCAACGTGACTCGGCTGGTTGCCGGAGGGTACTACGACAGTGCCACAGGCGAGACGCCTGTCGTCGTCGAACTCACAGACGACCGGGGTGTGAGCGCCGAACACAGCATCGAAGGGCTCAGCCTTCACACCGACTACAGCATTATCGACGCTGCAGCAGGCACAATCTCCGGTGAGTTGGTGGCCGCAAGCGACGGACTCACGCCAGAAACCCTCGACGCTGCTGGAATAGAGCGAGTGCATCTCGACCACCAGTACGAGACACTGCTGGACGAGTCGGCCGAGGAGATACGGGCCGAAACTGCTCGAAGTGACTTCGGCGTCGACGGTTCTGGTATCAGCGTTGCAGTCCTCGATACAGGTATCGACGCCGACCATCCTGACTTCGGTGACCGCGTCGTCTACGAGGAGAGCTTCGTCCCCGACGACGACACCACTGCTGACGAGCAAGGCCACGGGACGCACGTCGCAGGAACAGTCGCCGGTGACGGCACCGAAGACGACGACTTCGTCGGTGTTGCACCTGGGGCAGATCTGATGAACATGCGGACCTGTGACGCAGACGGGGGTTGTTTCCTCTCAGGACTTATCGACGCCATCGATGAGTCGGTAGACGAGGGAGCAGACATCATCTCGATGAGCCTCGGTGGTCCGGGCGCGCCAGACGAGCCGCTCTCACAGGCAGCGAACAACGCTGTCGACGAGGGTGCCGTCGTTATAACGTCTGCAGGTAACAGCGGTCCAGGATTCGAGTCGCTCACTTCTCCAGGTAACGCAGATAACGCCATTGCAGTCGCCGCGGACGACACGCTCGACCGGAACTGGGACGAAGACGTCGCACAGTTCTCATCGCGAGGGCCGACCGAAGAGTTCCAGATAAAGCCCGAAATAACCGCACCGGGCGTCCTCATCGAGGCGACAGGAAGCCAGGATGCCGGCGAGTTCCCGTACACAACAAAGTCGGGAACGAGTATGTCGGCACCCCACATCAGCGGTGTCGTTGCACTGATGCTCGACGCTGACGAGGACCTGACTCCCGAGGAGATTCGGAGCAATATGATGACCACTGCAGACCGTCTCGAAACGGCAGCCACGTTCAACGAGAATGTGGATGCTGACGTCTACTCGAGCGGCCCAGGGCAGGTCAACACTACCGCAGCGTTCGAGCCGTCGATATTTGTCGACGACCCACGCATCGGATTCGACTTCGACCCGTTCGAGGACCTGGGTGAAGTGAAATCCGACTCGCTGACTGTCGAGAATGCCGAAGATGAGACGCTCGACCTCGACGTTGAAGCAGAGCTCGAACACATCGAGGGAGACTCAGAAGGAGTGTTCGAGGTGAACCGGACGTCACTCGAACTCGACCCCGGTGAGTCCGCAGGCATCGAGATTACAGTCAATGCGAGTGCAGACCGGTCCGGACTGTATAGCGGCTACCTGACCCTCGTCGACGAAGATGAGAGCCACACTGCTGCTGTCTTCGGATACAGTCAGCCAATAGACCCTGAGGATGCTATCGCTGTCGACAAACAGGCGCTCGACGGTCGGTCAGTCGAGGGAGAGTCCGTCAGAGTACAGGACATCGGCGGTGAGCAACAGGAGACCGTCGATCTCGACGAGGACGGTATCGCCCTGTTCGAACCCGAGGCCGACGGGCCGTACACGGTGTGGTCGACCGGACGACTGGCCGAGTTCGACGAGGATCCGATCATCGTTGCTGATATCATCGAAGACCCCGACGAGACCGACGGAATTACACTCGATGAGGGCGACGCAATTGAGTACGAGTTTGACCTCGAAGAACTCGAGAACGAGCGGGGTGAACTGCTCGACCGTCAGCTCTCGGCAGGAATCTACGTCTACTACGAATCGGGGCTGTTCGGTGAGACGTACAGACGAACTGGTGTCACCAGTCTCGGCGTCGGTATCACCAGAAGCGGGACCGCATTCTTCGCTGGACCGACCGCCGATGAGATGGTCGAAGACGAGCAGATAATATTCGGGCTCAACCGAATGCCAGTTCCGGAGGAGACGCACAGAGACCTGGAGACAGGTGGAATCCAGAACGACCGTGTGTACGACCTCTTTACGTGGAGTGACGGTCTCGTCGAAGACGAAGAAGACGCTGTCGAGACGGTAACCGAAGACGACCTTCGGGCACTCGATTCGACGTACCTGCGCGACGACCCCGACGAGATATTCCAGAACCCGGACGACGAGGCGAACGCCATCTTCAGTGCGACACACGTCTTCGAGGCTGACGAAGAGTTCGGAATCGGTCGACCGACAGTGAGCACATTCACGAACGAACTCGGCGCACAGGTCGACCAGACGCTCTATCATATGAGCGAAGGGATGGTCTCCGAGTGGGGCTACGCCGTCGACTACTCAGATACCCAGTACGACGGGATGGAGTACGACCTGACTGCCAACCGAACAACCGACGTCCCACCCGAGACGGTTCCGGCGGAGTTCAACGCGCATCCATCAGCGCCAGGAGTTGACGACGAGTTCGGCACCATCGTCAACCCATCGAACATCTATCAAGAAGGACCGTTCTACGCCGACCCGGTAACTGATATCGAACCGTTCCAGCCCTACGAGACAGATTCGTTCGCTACAGACAACACCTACCGTGTCATCCACGAGGGTGAGGTTATCGAAGAAGAAGACGAAGCAGGGGACTACACGATATTCATCCAGGACGACGATATGCCGGACCTCGAAAACGGTGACCTCGTCGAGATCGAACTCGAAGCCGAAGCGCTCGCTCCACTCCAGCACCACGAGACGCGCTACGCCACGGAGTACCACGAAGACGACGAGAACGACGTTCCGGAGTTCGCGGCCATCGAAGTTGACGCCGACGCGTTCAACAGCGGCACCGCTGGACCGCTCGAAATAGAGGTCGACGTCACCGACTACATCACCGGCGAACCCGACGAGTTCGACGCGTACTCGGCCGCTGGTGACGTTGAGGACACCCCATTCGAGGACGATAGCGACTGGAGCGAGGCTGACGTCGAACACCACGGTGATGGCGTCTACACGGTTAGCGTCGACATCACGGACGACGAGCCATCGCTCTCGCTGGCGTTCAAGGCAGTCGACGAGGAAGGCAGCCTCGCCGAGACGACGTTCTACGACGTAGGCACCTGGGAAACGATCGAAGACGGCTTCTTCGATGTCGACATCAGTGGAACGAGCGGTCCAGTCGAGGAGGGTGACACGCTCGAAGTCGACGCCGAAATCAGAAACACCGGTACCGAAACGGTCACCCAGACGGTGACCCTCGACGCCGGGGACCTCGGTAGTGCTGACGAACAGGTGGAACTCGAATCCGGTGAGTCCGCGACCGAGACGTTCGAACTCGACACGAACGACGGTAGCGCTGGCAGCTACACTGCGACAGTGTCGAGCGACGACACCGACGACAGCACGCTCACGGCAGTCAGCGAGACGCTCCCCGAGTTCGACATCGGTGACGTCAACGAAGACGGAGACATCGACATGGCGGACGTGATTCTCTCCGAAGAGTTTGTTGCAGGTCTCGACCCCGAACCGTTCAATGACAACCTCGGTGACGTCACCCGTGACGGTGAGGTCGGTCTCGCCGACGTTGTCTTGCTCGCAGAGCACGTCGCCGGGCTCGGTGAGGAAGGCTCACTCAACGTCTCTGACGTGGACGCGAGATCGAACCCCGAAGCTGACGAAGTGACTGTGACGGCAACCGTGACGAACGACGGGGACCTCGGCGTTGTCGAGCACGTCGACATCCGGTTAGCGCCATTCGGGAGCAGTCTCGAAGCGGACACCACCGGCGCAGTCGCTGTCGCGGACGTCGGTCCTGGTGCGACCGAAACTATCGAAGTGACGCTCGACGCCTCACACCTGCGCGCAGGTGTGTACGACATCGGTGTGTTTGTCGACGGCAACAGCGACGAGGACACCGTCGGGACTGGCACGTCGCCACCCTGAACAGAGTAGACACAACAAGACCCAATACAGCAAGAGTTGGCTTGCGAAAGAAACGCCTATGTGCGTTCACCACCCCCACCCGGTGTGACAGAACGCGCCGACTCACAGACCACGATTCCCGTTTCAGCGGTTCTTCCGGAGTTCTCGGACGCGTTCTCGTTCGAGCGCTTCAACGCAGTCCAGTCAGCCGTCGTTCCGACACTGCTCGAATCCGACGAGAACGTCGTCGTGAGCGCGCCGACAGCTAGCGGCAAAACCGCAATTGCAGAGGTCTCGATCTGTCGCGCGCTCCAGACAGGAGGGACAGCGCTGTTTCTCGCCCCGCTCCGGGCGCTCACGAACGAGAAAGAGCGCGAATGGGCCCGCTTCGAGGAACTCGGCTACTCGGTGTACGTCGTCACGGGTGAGCGCGAGTTGAACCCCAGAAAAGCCGAGCGCGCAGACGTGCTGGTGATGACCCCCGAAAAGGCAGACTCGGCAACTCGAAAACACGACTCCCGACGCTACTCGTTCGTCACCGATGTCGACTGCTGCATCATCGATGAGGTCCACCTGCTCGACTCCGACGAACGCGGAAGCGTCCTCGAAGTGACTATTTCTCGCCTCCGACGCCTGTGTGACCCGCGCGTGGTCGCACTCTCGGCGACGATGACGAACATCGACGACGTGGCGACCTGGCTCGATGCACCCGACGAGACGACGTTCTCTTTCGACGACTCGTACCGACCGGTTCCGCTCGATGCACGGGTCGCCACGTACAGTCACGGTGAGAACGCCTTCGCCGACAAGTACCGCCGCCTCTACCGTGCGCTCGACCTCGCAGAGCCACACATCCGTGAGGACGGGCAGGCGCTGGTGTTCGTCTCCTCGCGCCAAGATACGGTTCAGGCCGCAAAGAAAGCCCGCGACGAACTCGTCGAACGTGACATCCCGATCGGTGCTCGCGGCGACTACGACTTCCACACCGAAACGGATATCATCGACAACGACACACTCCGACAGTCCGTGCTCGACGGCGTCGGCTTCCACCACGCCGGTCTCGGACGCGAGGACAGAAACCACATCGAGAAGTGGTTCCGCGAGGGGAGAATCGACCTCCTCTTCTCGACGTCGACGCTCGCGTGGGGCGTCAACCTGCCCGCACGCTGTGTCGTCATCCGTGACACCAAATATCACGATCCGCTCGAAGGCGAGGTCGACATCAGCCCGCTCGACATCCTCCAGATGCTCGGACGAGCGGGACGCCCCGGCTACGACGAACGGGGCTACGCGTGGGTGCTCTGTGACGGGTCCGCTGCCGACCGGTACCGCCGCCTGCTCGAAGAGGGAAAGACCATCGAATCACAGCTCGCTGACCGCTCGAACAGCGGCGACACTGGTCCCGCTGCCGCCGACCTCGCAGTTCACCTGAACGCCGAGATTGCACTCGGCACTGTCAGAGACATCGACGACGCGATGGGCTGGCTCCAGACGACGTTCTACTACGCGCGCGCAAAGCAGTCAAAATCCTACGTGACTGGGTCGGACCTGCGAGAGCGTGTCAGCGAGACGCTCTCGTGGCTCGTCGACCACGAGTTCGTCGAGATGGACGGACTCGCCGTGTCTCCGACGTCGCTCGGGCGGCTGGCATCGGATTTCTATCTCCGACTCGGAACGGCACGCGCGTTTGCCGACCTCACAGCCCGCGAAGAACTGGAGACGTTCGACGTACTCGTTGCTGTCGCGACGGCCGAGGAGTTCGACAGCGTCAGCGCTCGGTCTGGCGAAGCCGATGCAATCGACGCTGTCCTCGGGAACCGGGGCGATGACCTCGACTCCGGCGCGCGGAAGGTGCTGGCTATCCTGCGTGCGGGAATGACCGGGACGACCCCTTCTGAACTCCGGAGCGATGCCTGGATTATTCGCCAGAATGCACTTCGCCTTCTCGCCGCGTCCCGGGCGATTGCCGACCGACTCGGTGACGGTGCCCGGGCGAACCTCGTCTGTCGCATCGAAACGCGCGTCGAGACCGGTATCAGCGATGATGCTGTTGGACTCACCGCCATCGATGGGGTGGGCGCAACACGGGCGTCGTCACTTGCAGCCGCGGGGTACAGCACGCCGGCCGACGTTGCGGCAGCAAGCGTCGTCGAACTGGCGGGGGCAGGCTTGACTGAAGGCGTCGCCGAACGCGTCCGCGAGAGCGCACAGGAGTTACCGGTCATCGAAGTTACCTGGGGTGATTTCCCCGAACGTATCGCCCGTGGTGAGCACGAGATGTGCGAGTTAATCGTGGAAACCGCTGGCGGTGACGCGCGTGCGTCGCTCACCGTGACGGTGAACGGCGTCGAAATGACGAGCAAAGCCGCCTATCTCGGCACGACGACGCTTCCGGTCGGGGTCTTCGGTGCGTCTGCCGACGAACTGGAGTTCGCCGTCCACGTCTGCTTTCCCGACCTGCCCCTCCAGCCTGTTGTACACACGCGTAGCGTGTCCGTCAGCTGATCGGGGAGAATTAGCTGGTGAGGGCGAATCATAACTCTGCCTCGGTACACTCTCTGTTGAGACATCGTCGACCCGAGGCAGTCTCGAACACAGGAAGTGTACAGCCACAGTCGCCGACGTGACTGCCTGCTGGAAACGAAAAGCCCGTCTCACAGTCCGGATAGTTTTCACAGCCGAGCAAGAGTCCGCCACGTCGCAGCACGCGCAGGTCTCCGTCACAGTCGGGACAGCTCCACTCGCGGTCGTAACGCTCGCGTACACGGGTGTCGAGTGAATCACAGCCAGCGTCGAGGCAGACCTCGAACGACTGACCGCGCTCTGTCCGAAACAGCGGCAGTCCGCACTCGTCACAGCACTCAGAGAGTACCGTCGACTGTGCGGGAAGCGAGTACTTCTCGGCGCAGTCCGGACAGGAGATGGAACCGCGTGCGCGGACGAGCGTTCCGTCACAGTCAGGACAGTCCCCGACCGGGACACCCGCCTCACTTGCAGGGTACTGCTCACGGCTGTAGGTCTCTTCGAGGGTTACCCGGAGCGACTGTCCGCTGTCCTGTGCGGTGATTTGCTCGGGAGTGACAGTCACCGCCTCCGCACGGGTGAGCCACGCCAGCGGCTGGTAGCCACTGCCGTCGTGGACAAGCACCGTCCCGTCGGGTTTGACGACCACGACCGCGTCCCCGTGTTGTGTCTGGTCGCGCTGTCCTTCGAAGACGGTCGTACACCGACCGGCAATAACCTGAACTTCGTCG
>PUMG01000348.1 GCA_003551265.1 Halovenus sp. | reverse complement strand
GTCAGATAAAGATCTACACGTCGGGTTCGTTCCTCGACGAGCGAGAAGTTCCAGCGCGGACGCGTCGTGCGATTGCCGAGACGTTCGCCGACCGCGAACGCATGGTCGTCGAGTCGCTCCCGGATTTCGTCGACCGCGAGAAGATAACGGACTTCACCACCCACGGCATCGAGACGGACATTGCTATCGGGCTGGAGACCGCCACCGACAGGGTTCGTCACGACTGTGTCAACAAGTACTTCGACTTCAGTGAGTTCGAGCGAGCAGCAAGCCAGGCCGTCGAGTGTGGTGCAGGCATCAAGGCGTACCTGCTGATGAAACCGCAATTCCTCTCGGAAGCGGAAGCAATCGAGGATATGAAACGGTCGATATCGAGGTGTGCAGCGGTCGAGGGCTGTCACACGGTGTCGATGAACCCCACGAACGTCCAGCGCCACACCATGGTCGAAGATCTGTACTTCCGCAGCGGCTACCGACCGCCGTGGCTCTGGAGCGTTACGGACGTTCTCGAATCGACTGCCGACGAAGAAGTTATCGTCGTCTCCGACCCTGTCGGCCACGGGAGCAAGCGTGGGGCACACAACTGTGGCGAGTGCGACGACCGCGTCCACCGCGCAATCAAAGACTTCAACCTCCGCCAGGACCCGAGCGTCTTCGAGCAGGTGTCGTGTTCGTGTGAGCGAACCTGGAAAGCGGTCTGTGAGCGCGAAACGAGTTACTCGATGCCGCTCACACGGTAACGGCGGACAGGAGAGATTTCCAAAGAAAGATACCCGCACACTCCAAAGGACCGGGTAACCGTGACGAACACGCAGGTTACCCACATCCAGATCGACAACTACGGACCCTGGACAGTGACTCCCGAACCACGCCGGGAGGTCGACCTCCAGACGCTGCAGTCGCGTCTGTACGCCGACCTCTCACAGCTGTTCGGCAACCGGGATGGCTACGTCTTTTTCACCCGGTTCGACAACATGATTGCCGTCTCGAACGGCATCGACATGGATGCACACGCTCTCATCCAGGAGTCGGTGTCGAATCGCTATCCTGTGACGATGAGTCTCGGAATCGCAACCGAGCCCAGGCCCGTGTCGGCACTCGGGACAGCAACTGAACACCTCCAGAACGCTGGCAGCGCACAGGACACGAACCGGCGCGAAATCCTCAAAGGCGAGGTTCTCGACGAGGAGTCTCGACGCGAGGACGACCTCCAGATTGCACACTTCGACGTCGACGACGCGACCGGTAAGTACACAGACCAGCTCAACGAGTTCGACACGTTCATCAACATCGAACAGGGATACGCCGAGTTAATGCAGTACATGCGCCGCGCGCACGACTCGCTGTCGTTTTTCGTCGGCGGAGACAATATCATCGCGGTCTGTCCCGACCTGAACGCCGACGCCTATCACGACGCAATCGAACACGTCCGCACGACGGTCGACGTACAGCTCAAGGTGGGCGTCGGGCAGGGACCGAACGCGAGCACAGCAGGCATGGTGGCCAAGCACGCGCTCGAACGGTGTCGAGAGACCGGTGACAGCGTTCACCTCGAATTGAGGGAGTAGGGCGGCCCTCGCTATAGGGAGTATCGTACGTCATCATAGATTTCTCGCTGTCCGTCGTAGTGAGAATCTCTGTACAGGTACGAGAATCCCTAACTTCTGTTCGCCCGACCGAAAAGGTACGGTGTTCGTGGATATAAACGTACTGCAGGTACCTTTTTACCCGAGTGTGTCAAAATATTCAGTATATGAACGTGGATGTGTCCGTACGTGAGGTGATGGACCGGGAGTACGTGGGCGTCAGCGAGTCGGACGACCTCATCGAGACGGTCGAGTTGCTGTTGCGCCAGGATGCTGAGACGGCGGTCGTCCAGCGCGGGAGCGAACACGTTGGCGTGTTGACCTACGAGGATATCCTTGCGACGCTCGTCGATGGTCCACCTCCCGAGCAAGCGACTGTCGGTGATGCGATGAGAGAGCGCGTGCCGACAGTTGAACCCGAGACCCGACTCGACGCGGCGGCAGACATCATGTCGACACAGGAATCCGGGCGGCTCGTCGTGACCAACGGCTCCGAAGCGCTGGGAGTCATCTCCGAACGTGACCTCCTCGCGAGTCGGACCCGCGAACTGGAGCAGCATCCACAACAGCACGAGGAAGACGAGTTGCTGGTTGATGCCAGTGGCGGTGTCGAAACTGGCGACACGGGACGGATGGTCGATGGCTACCGCGAACAGGGTATCTGTGAGGGCTGTGGCCGGTTCACCAGCGAACTCTCGGGATTTAACGGGCAGTTGTTGTGTGCGGACTGCCGCACGATGTGATGGACATCCAGCGCCCGTCTCTATCAGACGTCGACGAACTCCTCGAGATGTGGATGGCGCTGGCTGACGGCCAGCGGGCGTACGGCTCACACCTCCTCGTTGGCGAGAATCGCTCGCGCATCCGCGAGACGATTTCTCACTACGTCGTTGCTGACCAGTTGCGCGTTGCGAGGGCAGACGAACTCTGCGGGTTCGTCATGTTCACTGTCGAAGCGACTCGATACGAACAGAACGTCGAGCGTGGTCTCATCGAGAACGTCTACGTCGAACCAGCGTTTCGAGGAGAGGGAGTCGGGAGCGCACTGCTCGACGCCGCAGAAGAGTTGCTTCACTCGGCTGGTGTCGACGTCATCGCCATCGAAGCGCTGGCTGACAACGAAGCAGCACAGCGACTGTACCACAGTCATGGCTACAGTCCCCACCGTCTTGAACTCGAAAAACGGATCTCCTCCGAGTAACACTGACTGTGTGACCCTTCGACACGGTCGGAGCAAAACGATACACACTCAAAGGATGCCCTGCAACAGAGAGGTGCGCCAGGGGAGCTTGGGCGGTTCAAGCACCCGACTTGTAATCGGGAGTTCGTGGGTTCAAATCCCACCCCTGGCTTATATAAAAGTCATAAAGCTGTCGTGCGTTTTGAGTATATAATCGTTCAGTAGCACTGACTCGAGGCGAGAGGTCCGCGGATATCTCCTCATTCGCATTCCTCCTCACGTTCGTCGCAGAATGCTTGGTCGAGGATTTGAACCCGATGGCGAGACAGTCGCTCACACCGTTTGCGCTGCGTCTCGCGTGATTCAAATCCCCTCCTGCGCGCTTCGTTACCTGAACCGTTCGCTGTCGCTCACGGATTCAGGTTGTGAGAAGTGCTCGGTCAGGGATTTGAACCCTGGTCTTCGGCTCGAAAGGCCAAAATGATTGGCCGGACTACACCAACCGAGCGAACGCAGTTGAATGTGAGTTTCTGCCTGTATTAAACCCTGTCTTTTCGCACACTCAGTGCCAGCGACTCCCACGGTCAGATGAATGACTGAAATGCTCGTTTGCGTCTACCGTGCTTATAACCTCCATACTACCGAAGCCCTCTCTGTATGCAACGAAACCATCTTGCTGCCCTGCTGGTCGGACTGACCGTGCTCGCGGTTGCCCTCGTCGGTGCGATGGCTCTCGCGGGTGCTGTCGGTGCTGACTCCCCCGAAGAAACCTCCGAAAACCAGAAAATAGCCGTTGATGGCTCCGGGAGCGCCGAGACTGCCCCCGATAGAGCGAGTGTCGACGTGGCTGTCACGGCCACAGGAGACGAAACCGAAGAAGTTCGCGATGAACTCGCAAGTGACGCGGCGGCGCTCGAAGACGCTCTCGACGAAGAGGATGTCGAGTACGAAACCGCACACTACCAGATTCGAGAACCGTTCCGTGATGAACGCGACTACGGATACGAGGGTGCCCACGCCTTCGACGTCACAGTCGAAGACCCTGACGACGTTGGCTCTATCATCGACCTCGCCACCGGTGTCGGTGCCGAAGTCGGAAACATCCAGATGACACTCTCGGCGGAAACCCGCGAAGAGCTTCGTGACGAAGCCATCGAAGACGCGATGGACGACGCTCGAAGTCAGGCCGACACCATCGCTGCAACCTCGGATCTGACAGTGACTGACGTCATCAAGGTGGATGCCTCACAACAGCGGTTCAGTCCCGTTGCCTACGAGATGGCCGCTGATGTCGATGACGCTGAAGACGCACCACCGACCGAAATCGAAACAGACGACGTCTCAGTGTCCTACACTGTCGATGTCGTGTTCGACGTGACCTCCTGAAGCAGCTATAGGGATTATTTTCCTTTGAACTCCGGGTCTTCGTCACTCTGGAGTTTCATCACACCCTCCATGACGTCCTCGGTCGCGATGACGTGACCGAAGGCGAACGCCTCGGTTTCGAGACCAGCGTCAGTGTCGTCACGCCCGGCAAGCATCGCTTTCTTGGCGTACTCCATCGCCAGCGGCGGACCAGCAGCGACCTGTTCGGCGAGTGCAAGCGCCTCCGCTTCGAGGTCGTCGTTTCCAACCAGACGGTTGACGAATCCCCACTCGTGCATCGTCTCTGCGTCGTAGTGGTCCGCGGTGAAGATGATCTCACGTGCGCGACTCTCCCCGATGAGGTGGCGGAGTCGCTGGGTGCCGCCCCAGCCGGGGAGCAACCCGAGATTGAATTCGGGCTGTCCGAACGTCGAGCGCTCGGTTGCGACTCGCATATCCGCACACGTCGCAAGCTCCATCCCACCACCGAGACAGTAGCCGTCGATTGCCGCAACCGTTGGCATCGAACAGGTTTCGAGTTTGCCCCAGGCGTGTTGACCCTCCCGCGAGAGTTCGATGGCGTCGATCGGGTTCGCCTTGCTCGCCATCCCCATCGCGTCGGCACCCGCGCTGAACGCCCGGTCACCCGCACCGGAGACCAGCAGGGCGCGAATCTCGTCGTCGTCTTCGAGCATATCGACCGCCTGGCTGAACTCCTCGATCATCTGCAGGTTCACCGTGTTGAGCTGGTGAGGACGGTCGAGGACGATGTGGCCCACCATGTTCCCCGGATACTCGACGCGGATGTTCTCGAACTCGACGGCTTCGTCGTCCTCACTGTCGTCGTAGAACCCACCGGCTTCGGCCGCCTCTCTGAGTCCATCGGACACCTCGTAGATGGCCTGGCCGGTGTCCGCTTCGAGCGTTTCGAGCGTCTCGACGAGAGTGTCCAGCCCGCTCTCGTCACAGAGCTTTCCGGGACCCTGCGGCCAGCGTCCGCCGAGCATCACCGCCTCGTCGATGTCCTCGATGGGCGCGACTTCCGCTTCGAGCAGCTTGCCGGTCTCGTTCGCCAACAGCGCCGTAAGACGGGTTCGGATGTCCTCGTTCACCTGGTCTGCAGGCACGTCCGCACCCTCGCCGTCCTCGTAGTCGTAAAAACCCTTGCCGGTCTTCTTGCCGAGTTCTTCGTTCTCGACTTTCGCCTCGAGCATGGCCGCCGGTTCGTACGCATCGCCGAGGACGTCGTGCATGTACTCGAGGACGTGGTAGATCACGTCGATGCCGACCTGGTCAGCGAGTTCGAACGCACCCATGGGTAGTCCCATGTCGTACTTCGTCGTCGAGTCGACCTCCGCAATCGTCCCAGCCTCCGTATCGACAATCCAGCACGCCTCGTTCATCAACGGCACGAGCACGCGGTTGACGATGAACCCCGGTGTATCCTTGCGGACGCGAACCGGCGTTTTCCCGAACGCCTCCGTGAGGTCGACGATGACGTCCATCGTCTCATCGGTGGTGTGCTCGCCGCGGATGACCTCGACCAGTTCCATCCGAATCGGAGGGTTGAAAAAGTGCATCCCACAGAACTGGTCGGGGCGGTCGGTCGCCTCCGCCAGTTCGGTGATGGAGAGACTCGACGTGTTCGAGGCGAAGATCGCCTCCTCGGGCGCGTGCTCGGCCACCTCACTGTAGACGTCCTTTTTGATGGCCATGTTCTCGACGATTGCCTCGATGACGACATCGGTGCCCTCGACGGCCTCCTCCATATCGACCACCGGCGTCACGTTCTCGATGGCGCTGTCTCGTTTCTCCTCGCTGATGCGCTCTTTTTCGGCGAGTTTGTTCAGACTCCACACGATCTGGTCGTATCCGTCTTCAACCAGCCCCTCGTTTATATCACGAAGCCGAACGTCGTAGTCAGCAAGCGCCGCCACTTCGGCTATCCCGTGGCCCATCGTTCCCGCGCCCAGAACGGTTATTGTCTCGATATCCTCCAGTTTCATGGTTCATCTAGCTAGACTCTCGCGCGTGATTTGAACGTTTTCGTTCGCCCCCTCGAAAACTCTTCTACAGTTTATTTCCGTACGGAAACTGTTATTGGTGGCGGTATGGAAATAACTCACATGGAGTTTGGCCTGTCCCAGGAACAGAAGCAGATTCGCAAAACCGTTCGAGAGTTCGCCGAGAACGAGATCAAACCGGTCGCACGCGAGTACGACCGCGCGGAGAAGTATCCACACGAGGTCGTCGAAACCGCCGGAGAGATGGGGTTGACGGGTGCCAACATTCCGCTGGAATACGGCGGTGCCGGGTACTCGCCCCTGGAGACGATGATAATCATCGAGGAGTTGTTCGCCGCCGACCCTGGTATCGGACTGTCGGTCATCTCAACCTCGTTCGGCACCGAGAACATCGTCGAGTTCGGCACCGAAGAACAGAAAGAGGAGTACCTGCCTCCGGTTGCTGCCGGTGAGGCAATCACGGGTGCGGCAATCAGCGAGCCACACGCCGGGTCTGACGTCTCCGCCATCTCGACGCAGGCAGAAAAAGACGGGGACGAGTGGGTCATCAACGGCAACAAGATGTGGATTACCAACGGAACCGTCGCCGACTACGTCGTTGCGCTGTGTCAGACCGACCCTGATGCAGAGGGGCGGTACAACGGCTTCTCACAGATCATCATCGAGTCCGACCGTGACGGCTTCGAGACCGAGAAAATCGAGGGGAAGATGGGGATTCGCGCCTCAGACACCGCCGAACTCATCTTCGATGACGTTCGCGTCCCCGAGGAGAACCTCGTCGGGACCCGTGGTGCTGGTTTCCTCCAGCAGATGCAGTTCTTCGATGAGACGCGGACCGCTGTCGCCGCACAGGGTGTCGGTATCGCCAAAGGAGCGTCCGAGCGCGCGCTTGCGTACGCCACAGAACGCGAGCAGTTTGGCCGTCCAATCGGTGACTTCCAGGCCATCCAGCACAAACTGGCCGACATGTTCACACAGACCGAGGCTGCACGGGTGCTCACCTACAAATCAGCCTGGTGTCAGAACAACGACAACGACGAGGACCTGACGATGCTCGCGTCGATGGCGAAGGAGTACGCCTCACGGGTCGCAGTCGACGTCGTCGACGAGGCGCTGCAGATTCACGGTGGTGCAGGCTACGTCGATGACTTCGACGTCGAACGACTGTACCGCGACGCCAAGATAACCCAGATTTACGAGGGAACGACCGAGATACAGAAGAACATCATCGCCCGCGAACTCCAGGGTAAGGGCATCGTCTGAGACTGGCGGGCAAACATCCTGACGGCTTGTCGGCTACTTTTTCACACCCGCCCTCATATACCGCCGTCATTTAATGGGACACAGTTCACCTTTCTGGAGTGAAAAGAACGAACTGCCGGGTGTGCTCTGACGCTAGCCCGGCTATCGGGCGTATCGTACGTCATCATAGATTTCTCGCTGTCGTCGCAGCGAGAATCTCTGTACAGGTACGATACTCTCTATCACTGGGGACTCTCGTCTGGCCGCCTCGCCACCAGCGGTCCGGACCTTTCTCTCTCTGCTTTCACACGCCGTGTTGGGTCACGTGACGTCTTTCATCTCACTCTGACCCGGCGGGAGGAACTCCTGAATCAGGTCTGGGCTGGCAATCTTGCGGACGAACGTCTCGTCGGCGAAGCGCGTTTTGAACTCCCGGTACAGCCGCTTTGCGATGTCGTTCTGTGCGTACTTCCCGGGCTCGACCTCGACGGTCGTCTCTGCTCGGAGACGGACTGCCGAGGGTGGGCCACCGACGACTCTGGTCTCGGGTTCGCAGGCGATGCCGACAGCGACTCCGACTGGTGTATCCCTGAAGTACGTCCTGTCACCACGGACAGCGAAGCCGCCTTTTTCGAGATACTCGCCGCTTTCGGGTGTCTTCGAGACCTGGTCGTGGTTGACCATGTAGACGTCCCCGCCGAACTTCCCTTCTTTCCAGACCGAGGAGTACGAAACGGCGAACTGGGCAGCCTCATCTTTCGACTGCGCTGGAATCTCAATTCCCTCGTCGTACGCCTCGCTCGGGTCCGTCGCCTTGAGCACCGTGACCGGACCGCCGTGTGCCTGTGCGTGAAAGAACAGGTCGCCACGGTCGAGGTACTTGTTGACGATCTCCTCGTTCTGGTCGGCGTTCCGGCCGCCGATGACGAGAAAACCATCGCTCGTCCGGAACCACCTGAACTGTTCGTACCAGCGTTCGTTCGACCGGACCGGAACGGATGCCAGCGAAAGCCAGTCGGTGTCCTCGGAGTCGTCGCCACTGTCTTCGTCGGTGTCGCCGCGTTCCCACTGCTCGCGACGCTGTTCGAGCGATTCGAGTTCGCTTCGGGTGTTCTCGATGGCGCGCTGTGCGCCTGCTTTTTTCTCCTCGATCCGCTTTGCCTCCTGGTACAGTCGGTCCGCGTTCTTCTCGACCCCGTCGCTCACCCGGAGCGTCACGTCGTGCTCGCCAACACGCATCCTCACCGTCCCCTCGCTTTCGTCGAGTGAGGCGACGGCCTCCGCTGCCTCGATTCCGCGCTCTTTGCCCTCCTCAAACAGGGTCTCGATCTCCTCCCACGGTGTTCCCTGCTCGCGTGCCGTTCGAATCGTCGAGAGTACGTCGTCAACGAGGTCGTAATGAGCGTACAGCGACTCGGCTTTCGCGCGCTCGGTGTCGGCCTGCTCGTCGAAGCGCTCGATTGCACCCTGTTGCTGGGCGATGATGCGCTCTTTCTCGGCGATGTCTGCCTCGAAATCCGGCCGGTCCGGTGTGCTCTGTGAAGAGGTCTCTTCGGCGCGCCCGAGTTCCCAGAAGTACGCATCGAGCGCCTC
>PUMG01000157.1 GCA_003551265.1 Halovenus sp. | reverse complement strand
GACTGGCCCGGCGTCGTCGCTGTTCTCGCTCGAATATCTCAAGAACATGCACAAGGCCATCCCCGGAGACACCGAGGTAACGATGGAACTCGGTGAGGAGTTCCCCGTCAAGCTTCATTTCAGCTTCAGCGAGGGTGAAGGCGAAGTGACGTACATGCTCGCACCGCGTATTCAGAGCAACTGAGAGGAATTCTCGCTCGTCATCAGAGATTTATCGCCACACGTCGTTCTCCGAACAGACACCAGCGTCCCGAGGAGACTCGTGCGCCACAATCTGGCGAACGTTCGCCAGTCAGTCCCTGCGGAGAGGTCCGGTTGAAGGCCAGGTGTGAGCGTGTGATTGTATGCCATTATACAGTCAAAGGCAATCCATATAAGAACCCCCACGACACAGAATCAAGATACATGACAGACGATGCCGCCAGCACGCTGGAGAACATGCGCACACAGATGGAGCGCGCACAGGAGTACGCACAGGTGACAGAGAACGTGTTCACACGCCTGTTGCATCCCGAGCGCACGCTCGAAGTCTCACTCCCAGTATTGCGCGAAAGCGGCGAGGAAGAGATATTCAAGGGATACCGGTGTCAGTTCAGCGGTGCGCGCGGTCCGTACAAGGGTGGTGTCCGGTACCATCCGAGCGTTTCGATGGACGAGGTTATTGCTCTCGCGGGATTGATGTCGTCGAAGACGGCGCTCGTGAGTCTCCCGTACGGAGGAGCGAAAGGTGGCGTCGTCTGTAATCCAAAGGAGTTGACTCGCAACGAGATGAAACGCCTGACTCGCCGGTACACCGAGGGAATCCGCCGGATGATTGGCCCGAAGATGGACATCCCGGCCCCCGACATGAACACCGGACCTCGCGAGATGGCGTGGATGATGGACACGTTCTCCGTGTACGAGGGTCACACCATCCCAGAGGTCGTCACCGGCAAACCGCTAGAACTTGGTGGCACTCCCGGCCGTGTTGAGGCTACCGGACGAGGTGTTGCCATCATCACCGAAAAGATACTCGAGTACTATGGGCGCTCGCCGAAAAATACGACAGTCGCCATTCAGGGCTTCGGTAACGTCGGGTCCTGGGCCGGTCGACTGCTCGCCGAGCGTGGCGCGAACGTTATCGCGACGAGCGACGTGACTGGCGGTATCTACAACTCTGATGGACTCGACACACACGACGTGGCAGCTCACGTTGAGAGTAGCGGACAGATAGCTGGCTACGATGGCGATGTCGACCCGATTTCGAACGACGAACTCCTGCGCCTCGATGTCGATGTGTTGATTCCCGCAGCAGTGAGTCACTCTATCACAGCAGATGTCGCCGAGGAGATGCAAGCAGACATCGTCGTCGAGGCCGCAAACGGTCCGACGACGCCGAGAGCCGACGATATTCTGGTCGAGCGAGACATTCCGGCGGTTCCAGATATTCTCGCCAACGCAGGAGGCGTCATTGTCTCGTATCTGGAGTGGGTCCAGAACACACAGGAGTACCGCTGGACGCTCGAAGAGGTGAACGCGGACCTCGAACGCCGACTCGCGAACACGTTCGACGAGATGGTCGAGGCCTACCGTTCCTACGAGACACCAGACCTTCGGACGGCAGCCTACACCATCTCGCTCGATCGACAGGCAACCGCCCACGCATACCGCGGCCTGTTCCCATAATCCTCATACAGGGATTCTCCTACGTCATGGTAGATGTCTCGCCGCACGTCGTGGTAAGAATCTCTGTACCGGTTCGATAATCCCTCTCACTCACTCTTCGTCTCCGAAGTCGTGTCGCTCTATCAGATACCCGATGACAGGCAGGAGAATGATGTACGCCGCGATGAGGCCGAGAAGTACGAGCCCCCCATCAGAGGAGAGCGTCGTTCCGGTGTCGCCCGTGGCACTTCCGGTCAGTGTCCCCTCGAACGTCGCCTCGTCGTTCTCCTCAACAGTACCGTTTATGTCTCCGCTGACGGTCCCGTCGATGGCGCCAAGTATCGTGCCGTTCAACTCACCGGTCAACACGCCGTCGTCAACCGTTCCGTCGATATCACCCTGGATGGCTCCCTCGAAGTCGTTTTCAAACAACCCGTCGAACGTTCCGGTCGCCTCCTCACCATCATCCGCGAAGTCGGCAATCTGTCCCTCAAGTTCGCCATCGAGCGGTTCGTCCTCGACCGTTTCGGTGACGCCGTAGGCACCAGTTACGGCTACCAGCCCCCCGATGAACAGCCCGACAGCGACGACTGAGACGACAATCTGCACGACCGTCTTCCGGTCGATATCCATGATGGCGGCTTTCACAGGAGTGGCTAAAAGCGCTTCGAAGCGCTCGTCGGGCGTGGTACTGTCGGAGCGTTGTCTACCCGGATGAGAATCCGGGGAATTCGTATAGGGATTATCGTACCTGGACAGAGATTCTCGCCACGATGTGCAGCGAGAAACCTATGATGACGTACGATAATCTCGATAGGTGGCCAGCACTGCCCCAAGAACACCGCCGATGGCACCACACACGACAGGATAGAGGACTCCAGCAAAGACCACCGCCTCGAATCGATCTGGTCCGATAGCGTTTCCAACCTCGAAGAGATACGTTCCCCCAAGTGCAGCGAGAGCGCCACCGAGTGCGAGCGACGCGCCAACTTTAACCCCTGTCGAGACGCTCTCGACGCCGTGGTTTCGCGCCAGGAGCAAGCCGAACGCGACGAACGCGAGTACCGGAATTGCGTGATAGATAACTGCCGGAAGCTGTGTAATCGCTCCGTTTGCCCCCTCCGAAGCGAGCGCTTCCAGTCCCTCGCCTGTGAGGTAGTTAACGCCGGATATTTCCCCCCCGACATCCGCACCGGCGTCGGCAGTTGCGAATCCACGCTCTTCGATGCTGACGAACTGGGCGTTGTAGTACAGCCACCCAGCACCATCTATCGTATCACCCAGCAACCGGTCTCCCTCGACGAACACCACGAGCACCAGCGTCGTCAGGTAGCCCACCACGAAAGCCACTCCGCCGTATATCGACCCATCGACGACGGGAAACTCGTCTGGTCCGTCAGTCATGAGAGCATCGCCACGCCGTCTTCGACTGAGAGGTCGCCGCGCTCGATGGCTTCGAGGACACGCCGAACGTCCTTGGCCGTCTCGGACTCCTCCTCGGACGTGTCGCCGCCAACCTCATCGAGGGTTACTTTCTGTGAGTGACCGGTAAACTCCTCGAAGTCCGTTCCATCGGCCAGCGCAGTCTCTTTTCTCACCCGGTAGTTCCCACCGTCTGTCTGGTAGAGATCGTCAGGATGAAAGAAGTACCAGTCCTGGTGGTCGAACCGTGCCGCGACGCGCGGTTTCGCACCGAAGTTCCGCGAGAAGTACACCAGTCCGTACACCTCCTCGCCGTCGAGGTATATCGGGTTCCCGGCGGATGATTTGGCCTCTATAGCGTAGAACTCGTTGCCATCCCCTGCGAGTACGTCCGGTAGTTCTCGCGTCGTTGCGCTGCCGCTGGCTGGTGCGCGCATTACCGCGAACCCTGCTTCGTCGAGCAAGTTCACCAGTTCTCGCTCCCGGCGGTCACCTTTCGCGTTCGACATTGGTTGTACTCGACTACACATAGGTATAAAAGACGTGGTGCGACCACATCCCGTGTACTCTTCTTGATGTGACCACATCCCGTGACCTTGTGGTCAAGCAACTTTTCAGCCGCGAGTTCGAACACCATGGTATGTGGTTCGACGAGGCCACCGTCGAGACGGCCGTCGAACTGACACCCTCGTGGGTTGGTGTCGTGCTTGTCTTTCTCGGATACCTCGGCAGCATCTACGTCATCGCACCGGGGACTGCAGCAGCCACCCTCAGAGGGACCTCCTGGAAGACCACCACCTGGCCCGGAATCCTCCTCGCCGCGTACGCCACGTTCGTCAGCATCAAAGCGGGATTTTTCGTCGAGCGACCGGGTGTCGACCCACCGGTGTCTGCCGACGTGTTTCCGTTCGTCCTCACGCCCGTCTACGACCTCGCGGTGGCGTTCGATACCGGTGCGTTCCCCAGCGGTCACGCGATGGCTGCGACCGTGTTCTGGGGTCTCGTCGTGTTCGACCTCGACGTGAGAACGTTCAGACAACGGCTGGCTCTTGCTGTCCCAGTCGTCGCTGTCGTGGGTGTCTCACGAATCGCGCTCGGATTGCACTACGTCGCGGACGTCATCGGTGGCGTCGGTCTCGGCGTGCTCGTTCTCGCGGTGATGCTCGGAGTCCGGAGTCGTGCATCGAACCCGGCGAACGCGACGCTGGGCGTTGCGCTCATCCCCGTTCTCGCTGGATTCCCCGCAGGCACGCCGCTTGAAGCGAGTGCGCTGTTTGCTGCGCTCGTGGCGGTTTTCTTTCTTTTCCAGTACACTGACGTCGTCGATGAGCAACGGCTGTCGCCTGACACTGACCAGAAACAAGACTCGCGTGTGTCGCGACAGCAAGTCGAGATTGACTCCTCAACCAACGAGTGAAGACGTGACGAGAACGTTCACGTCCCGTGTTGCCAGCTCTCCATGTACTCGCGCTGTTGCTCGCTCAGCGTGTCGGTTTCGATTCCTTCTGCGGCGAGTTTGGTCTCTGCAACTTCTCGGTCGAGTTCGTCGGGAACCACGTGAACGCCTGCGTCGTACTCGTCGGCGTTCTCGACGAGTTCGCGGGCGCAGACTGCCTGCACACCGAAACTCTGGTCCATGACCTCGACTGGATGACCGAGTGAAACCGGAGCGGCGAGGTTGACCAGCCGACCTGCTGCCAGCACGTTGATGCGTCGCCCATCACTCATTTCGTACGCCTGCATGCCGTCGCGTGCCTCGTAGGTGCGCTCAGCCAGTGTGTCGAGTGCGTCGATGTCGATTTCGATGTCGAAGTGCCCTGCGTTTGCGAGAACGACGCCGTCTTGCATCGCTTCGTAGTGCTCTTCGACGATGATGTCGCGGTTGCCGGTCGTCGTGATGAACACCTCACCTTCTGCGGCGGCTTCGGCCATCGGCATCACGTCGAACCCTTCCATGTGGGCTTCGAGCGCACGCCGTGAGTCGACCTCTGTGACGATGACGTGGGCGTTCTGTCCTGCGGCTTTGCGAGCGACGCCCTTTCCACAGTAGCCAAAGCCAGCGACGACGACCGTCTTTCCGGCCCAGGCGAGGTTCGTTGTCATCGCAATCGAAGCAAGTGAGGACTCGCCTGTACCATGGATGTTGTCGAACAGCCGTTTCATCGGCGTGTCGTTGACCGCGAACATCGGATACTCGAGTGCCCCGTCTGCCTCCATCGCCCGCAGTCGGTGGACGCCCGTCGTCGTCTCCTCACACCCGCCGACGATGCTCTCGATGAGTTCGGGGTACTCCTCGTGAATGGCGAAGACGAGGTCCCCCCCGTCGTCGACAGTTATTGTCGGCTCGTGTTCGATGACGGCCTCGATTGCCTCGTAGTACTCCTCGTCGTCGACCCCACGCTTCGCGTAGCAGGTGACTCCGTCGACCGCATCGAGGGCCACACTCACGTCGTCGTGTGTCGACAGCGGGTTACAGCCCGTGATTGCAACCTCCGCGCCGCCTGCCGCGAGCGTCTCCGTGAGGATTGCGGTCTTCGCCTCGACGTGCATCGCCATTCCGATGCGTTCGCCAGCGAACGGCTCATCGCGCTCGAAGTCCTCGCGCAACGACTCCATAATCGGCATGTGCTGGCGCGCCCACTCCATCTTTCGCTGCCCGCTTTCGAGCAACTCCTCGACTGGAAGCTCCTCACTGACTGGTGCTGTCATGGGCGAACAGAGGGACGGTGGCGGCAAAACAGTACCGAAGCGCCGTCGGCAGTCTCAGGTCTCCGCCCGTTCGACGAGCGCCTCTGCACGCTCGCTTGCCTCGCGTTTGACCGCGTCGAGGTCCATCGTCTGCAGCTCCCTGTCTCTCATCAACACTGCTCCGTCGCAGACGGTGTGGCGGACGTCACTCCCTTTGACAGCGTATGCGAGATGGCTCACCAGGTCGTGCCGTGGTGTGAGGTGCTCTCCGGAGAGGTCGACGACGGCGAGGTCTGCGTTCGCTCCGCTCTCGATGCGACCGCTGTTGAATCCGAGTGCGTCGGCGCTTCCCTGCGTCGCCATCCTCACGACTGCCTCTGCAGGAACCGCGCTCGCGTCCATCGTCGCCAGCTTCCCGACCATCGCCGCATCGCGCATCTCGTCGAACATATCGAGGTCGTTGTTCGAGGCTGCGCCGTCCGTACCGAGTCCCACGGGGACGTCCGCATCGAGCATCTCCTGTATCGGTGCCATCCCACTCGCCAGCTTCATGTTCGACGCCGGACAGTGGATGACCGCAGTCTCTCTCGCCGCCAGTAACTCCTGCTCGCGCTCGTCGACGTGGACGCCGTGTGCGATGAACGAATCCTCCGCGAGTACGTCGAGACTGTCGGCGTACTCCAGCGGTCGCATCTCGTACGTCTCGACGAGCGGGTCGACCTCGTTCGTCGTCTCGTTGGCGTGAATGTGAATCGGAATCCCCTCCTCGCGAGCTTTCGGGACGTACTCCTCGTAGAACGTCTCGCTGACTGTTGTCAGACTGTGCGGCGTGAACATCGTCCTGACACGGCCGTCGGCGTGACCGTCGTACTCACGAGCGAAATCGAGGCCTTGCTGGAAGTCCTCGTGAGCGGTCTCGTCGTCTTTCCCAACCGTGATACAGCCGTGGCCGAGCAGTGCTCGAACACCGCTCGTCTCGACAGTTGATGCCACCTCTGGCATGAAGAAGTACATATCCGCGAACGCGGTTGTTCCCGACCGAATCATCTCTGCGATACCGAGTTTTGCGCCTGCCTTGACGTCGCCCGCCTCCAGTCCAGCCTCGACCGGCCAGATGTCCTCCTGTAACCACGCGTCGAGTTCTTTGTCGTCGGCGTACCCACGCAACAGCGTCATCGAGACGTGCGTGTGGGCGTTGACCAGCCCCGGAATTACGAGTCCGTTACTCGCATCCAGGGTTTCGTCACCGTCGTCAATTTCTCCGGGGTCATCGACTGCGAGTATCTCGCCATCGTCCTCGTCGACGAGTACATCCGCCCGCACGACTTCCATGTTCGGCCGCAAAACTAGACCACCACCAATTCTGAGTGTTCCCATGTACTCCTCGTTCGCTCGGGGAACCTATAGTATTATTCGCTCCGGTTCTCTCCTTCGTAGGGATAGCGGTGATGTTCGCCACAGTCACAGGTGACGACGACGTGACCATCCTGCAGTCTGACGCGGGCGTTCTTGCCGGGTACGAGGTAGACATCACATCGGCTACAGGTGAATCGGACGAACTCACGAGGCAGCGCCAATCGATTACGCTCAGCGATGCGGCGGGCTCTGCGAACGTATCGACGCGAGCGCTCCTCGTGCCCAGCCCGCACTGCCTCACGTGCGAGTTCCTGTAATTGCTCGATTCGCTCGTTCGCAATCGCCACCGTGTTCACCATTCCTTACAGGAGTGACAGACGAACGACTCCTCGTCGTTCCAGAGACGAGCGGTGAAGCTCTCGCATACTTCACATTCTGTTCTCTCCGAGTTTATCTGTGAAGTGACTGTTGCACGCTTGATGGCAGTGTCGGAATCCTCGTCTTGCTCTTCAGCCTTCGAGGCGAGAAACTCCTCGAGCGAGGTCTCTTCCATACCGGTTCTCTGTGTGGTGTCGTCTTGGCTTCTGCGGTACGGCCCTATCAGAACCAACATATAACCACGCATCGAAGGGGAAACCATGAGTCCAGTCACGGAGTTCGTCGAGAGCATCATCGAGATGCCCGAAAAGTTCGCCGACGTGGCGTTGCAGGGGCCAATCGAGGCCATACTCGTCGCGTTCGGTGCAGTTTTCGTCGCGGTCCCATCTCTGATCCTCCTCTATCTCGTTCTCGGTGCTGGTGTCGACCTCGTCAGGTCCGGGCCGACAGGGCCGAGCCATCCAGGAGAGTGAGCGCTTCCTCTACCTCTGGTCCAAGTGGTGCGCCCACGACGACGCTGTCTGCGATGTTCAGCAAATCGACGAGTTGAGCGGTAACTGTCTCAGGGGTTCCAGCGATACAGAATGCGTCGAGCATTCGCTCGGTCACCTGCTCGAACGCCTGTGAGAACTCACCGCTTGAAATCGCTGCGCGAATCTCACTTGCCCGCGCCTCGTCGATACCGTGGCGGTTGAGCACTGGCGAGGGGGCACCTGCCGTGATGAACGCGACAGGTGGGCGCGCTGCGCCCCGTGCACGCTCTCCGTCGTTCGCCACGCTGACGCTCGCGTACGCCGCAAAATCAAACTCTCTCTCGTCGTCACGCGCGTTCAGCCCTTCCTCGACGCGCTCGCCAGCCCACTCGATATCGCGGGGGTGCGAGCCGTTGAACAGGACCCCGCCGGCGTACTTGGCGGCCATTCTCGTCATGTGGGGCCCCTGTGCCCCGACGTACACTGGTATCTCGCGGCTTTCGTAGTTCAACCCTGCATCGTTGGCAACGAACGTTCCGTCGTGATTGACGCGCTCGCCAGCCCAGAGTTTGCGCGCGACCTGCATCGTCTCTAGCACCCGACGGAGTGCGTCATCCTGTGAGAAGCCGAGGTTTGCGAGCGTCGAACGGTCGCCGGGACCGAGACCAAACACGCCTCGACCGTCCGAAAGTTCGTCCAGCGTCGCCATTCGCGAGGCGAGCGTCACCGGATGTGTCTCGTAGGGGTTCGCAATGCCCGGTCCGAGCCGGACTGTGTCGACTTCACGGGCAATCGCTGCAAGCGCGGCGAACTCGTCGCGGTTGTTGTAGTGGTGGCTCAGAAACACCGTGTCGAAGTCGCTTTCGGAGGCGCGTTCTGCGTATTCGATGAGTGTCGAAACAGGGACGTCAGGTGTGAGTTCAATCGCTCTCATACGACCACTCCTGGATTGCTGGTCTGATGAGGTCGTCTTCTTCCTCCCGGAACAGTCTGTTGCTCCCGTCGAAGTCACCGAACTCCCAGCCTCTGACGACGGCAACCGGCGTGCCGCCAGCACCCTCTCCTGTCACGAG
>PUMG01000312.1 GCA_003551265.1 Halovenus sp. | reverse complement strand
TCGAAACAGACTCAGGAAGGTCACGAAGCCACCGAGACAGCAACCCTGCAATCAGGTATCGACCAGTCGATTCGGTTGCTCTGTCTCGGGTTGGCACTCGTGCTCGTCGTGGGAGTGTTCGTCTTCGGCGTGGCACGCATCCAGTCACTCGGTCCGCTCTCGATCGACACAGCCGCCGACTTCGTCGGAACACCGGTCGGGACGGTGTGGTCGGTGCAGGCGGGAGTTGCGCTCGCGCTTGCAACATTTGTCCTCGCTGGGAGTCGTGTTGGACTCTCCCGGCGACTCTTCCTCGGCGGGACTGGCGCTGGCGCGCTCGTGGTGGCTGCAGGCGTTGCGTGGACGAGTCACTCGGCGACTGCAATCGACCGGCTCTGGGGGTTCACTGTCGACTTCCTCCACATCGTCGCTGCCGGAGTGTGGGTCGGCGGTCTCGTGGTGCTCGCGGTCGTGCTTCCACGACTACACAGCGCCAGTGACGACAGTGACAGTGACTTGCTCGTCGGCGGTATCGCCAGGCGCTACTCGGTGCTTGCGCTTGGGGGAGCAACGTTCGCAGTCGGGACGGGCCTCACGCTCGCGTCATGGCACGTCAGCGCGGGTGAGGAGTTGACGGGAACGTTCTACGGCACCGTTTTGCTCGTAAAGCTGGCGCTCATCGCGCTGGCACTGGCACTCGGTGGATATCACCGCTTCATCCTCCTCCCGAAACTGGAACCACAGTCGTCAACAGTGCTTGGCCGACTGCTTGGGCGTAACGCGATCCGTAGCGACGGTGGCCGTGTGAACCTCGCCTCACGCCTCACCACCACAGTCCGTCTGGAGGTTGTCGTACTGGTCTGTGTGCTGTTGCTCTCGGGCGTGTTGACGTCCGCAGCAACGGCGGCGGTCGTGGGTGTCGACGACGGCGTGGAGTCAGACAGTCTCGAAGCGACCGTCGACGACGGCGTGACCGTCGAACTCACTGCGCTTCCGACCGTCTCGGCACCCACCGAAGACCGTATCGCCGTCCAGCAGGACGAGGTAGTCGTCTTCGACGTGGTCTTCGAGCGAGACGGCGAACGGGTGACGTCTGACCGCCCGGTCGAGTTGCTCGCCATCACGAGAGACGGTGAAACGACGGTCGAACAGGAACTCGAGGATACTGGCGACGGTACGTACACCGTCGTCCAGACACTCCCCGAGTTCGGTCTCTGGGAGGTCCGAGTCACAGGGACTCCCGATGGTTCCTTCGAGAGCGTGTGGTTCGACGTCCACTCGATGCCGGTTGTTCATGAAGACGGGCACGACCACGACGACGGACACGACCACGGTTCTCACGACCACGACGACGGACACGACCACGGTGCCCACGACCATGGAACCGACGATACGTCACCGCTCGGTGAACCGCTTCGTCTTGGCGGTCTGCTAATCGTCCTGTACGGCGTACTTGGGGTTGCCTACGAGGCGAACGCGCTATCCCGACGTGAGAAACGGTAAATTCTCGTGGCTCTTGCCTAACTGAGCGAAATAAAAATCAGATAAGCGATACTGTTACCGGTTGGCGTGCAAGATGTATAGCGCGTATGCAGCACTGGGGCCACTGGACACACCAGACTTATTGCGTTCCCAGACCTCTCTCGTGATATGAGTACAGACATTGATGACCCCGGCGACGAGGAGTCCACACCGCCGGTCAACATTTCGATGTCCCTTGGTGAGAGCGGCGACGTGTGGGTGGCGCGTGACAAGGACACCGGTGTCACGTCACAAGGCCAGACCCGAGAAGCAGCACTCGAGAACCTTGATGAGGCCGTTGCCGGCTATCACGGTGCCGGAGAATCGCCAAGCGACGAGGTGCTCCGTGAAATGGGAATCGACCCGGAACAGAACACCTCTCAGTCGCTGAATGAATCTGACGTATTCCAGTGACGACATGTCTCGTGGTCCGTTTTCTGGCAGGAATATCGTGAAAGTGATGGTGAACAGTGGTATCTACGAGTGGGACCGGACGAACGGTGACCATGCGATTCTTCGCTGGGAACCGCCCGCAGACCACGATTCAGACGCGCGAACTGTCCCGGTGCCGCTGCACGATGAGGTTGATATGGGGACGTTGCGGAGCATTGCCGAGCAGGCCGGCGCGAAGGATTTCGACGAATTCTGTGCGTGGATTGAACGCAACAGTTAGCCCGTATCGGTCCATCCAGTGGTTCGGTCTGAGATAGTTCGGTGATAACTGACTGCTGAATACATCTTCTGTATCTTGCAGAGTCCGATCCCTCAATTCTGAGAGAGATGCCGCTGTTTCGCTGTCTTCGGTAAGAGCCATTATCGTATTTTCGTCAGCCAGTTAGAAGCCGAGCAGTGCGCCGATGACGAGACCCGCGACGATGGCAATACCCACCAGCACGAAGAAGGCGTTCTCCAGGCTGATGGGTCCGGGTTCGAGGGGCTGGCGGGGTCTCGACAGTCGGTCGTCCTCGTACTCGTTCGAGTCAGTGTTCACCGCACCGTTCGAGTTCCCTCCCTCATTCGAACCGTCCTCCTCGTTCGGGTCCGGAAAGTCGTCCACTGAAAACCGCCACTCGCGTTCGTCTTCGGTCTCGTCATCCTCCACGCGCATTACATCCCAGTACGACCAGGAACGATAAAAACGAACCGCAATACTACTCCGAAAAATCAGAACTTTCGCCCGGCACGACAGGGATTATCCTCCCTGTACAGAGATTCTCGCTGCGCCGTCCAGCGAGAAATCTATGATGACGTACGATACTCCCTATCTCAGCGAACTCGTTTTCCGAGAGCGGCATCCTCGTGGGTGGTCAGCAAGTCGGCCTCTTCGCCCGCAGCCAGCACCATCCCGTCGGATTCGACGCCGAACAGCTCCGCTTTCTGCATGTTTGCGAGCAGGATGACTCGCGTCCCGGGGAGTGCTTCGACGTTGTGGAGCTGTTTGAGCCCCGCGACCACCTGGCGAGTCTCGACGCCGATGTCGACCTCCAGACGGACGAGTTCGTCCGCACCCTCGATGGGGTCTGCCTCGGTTATCTCTCCAACGCGCATGTCGATGTCCTGGAACTGCTCGAAGCTGATACGCTCGTCTTCGAGTGGGTCTACGTCCTGGGCTGTCATCGCTTCGTGACTCTCGTCTCCATCCTCTTCAGTTTCTGCCTTTTCGTCGGCCTCTTCTTTCGTCTCGATTCGCTCGGCGAGCTGTTCGTTGAGGGCTTCGATGTCGTCGTCTTCAACCTGAGCGAACAACTCGGTTGGCTCGTCGAACGTCTCCGGTGGAGCGGAGAACACCTCGTCGAGAGTCGCTTCGGAGACGTCACCGTCCTCGTCGAGCTGTGCCCAGAGCTCGGCCGCTTTGGCGGGCATGACTGGCTGGGCAAGAATCGCGCACGCTTTCGTGAGTTGCACACAGTCGTGGATGACCTGTGCCGCCGCGTCGGGTTCGTCGTCGATGAGGTTCCACGGTTCGTTGCGCTGGATGTACTGGTTACCGAAGTCCGCAAGCCTGATTGCAACCTCACCGAGCGTGCGGACATCGTACGTTCTGGTCGCCTCCTCGAACGTCTCGACCGCCTCGGCAATCCGTTCGTGTACTTCCTCGCTGGTGTCGGCGGCAGGCGTTCCGCCGTAGTTCCGGCTGGCGAACAGGAGCGCCCGGTAACAGAAGTTTCCGAGGTTGCCGACGAGTTCGCCGTTGACGCGCTCGGCGAAGCGGTCCCACGAGAAGTCGACGTCGTGCTCGACGCCCGATCCGGTGGTGATGTAGTACCGGAACAGGTCGGGGTGGAACCCGGTGTCGAGGTACTCTCGTGCCCAGATAGCACGGTTGCGCGAGGTCGACAGCGACTTGCCGTTGATGCCGACGAACCCCGTTGCGACGACTGCCCGTGGCTCGTTGTAGCCCGCGCCGCGCAACATGGCAGGCCAGAACACGCAGTGGTGCTGGATGATGTCCGCGCCGATGACGTGGATAATCTCGCCGCTCGTGTCCGTCCACTCGTCGTTCCACTCCGTCCCCGGACGCGTCTCTCCCGCAGGCTTCCAGACTGCCTCCCAGTCGTACTCCTCAGCCCCGACGCGCTCTGTGTACTGCTTCGTCGAAGAGACGTACTCGATGGGTGCGTCGACCCAGACGTACAGCACGAGATTTTCACGACCGTCGCTCTCGTCGGGATAGTCGATGCCCCAGTCCATGTCGCGAGTGATACAGAGGTCTTCCAGTTCGCCCTCGATCCACTCACGGGGCTGGTTCCGGGCCTTTTCAGTCCCTTCGAGGCGGTCGAGGAACCCCTGGAGGTACTCCTGAAAGTCCGAAAGACGGAGGAACTTGTGCTCGCGGGTACGGTACTCTGCGGGGTTCCCGGTGGTGACACTCACTGGATTTTCGATTTCGCCGGGTTCGAGGTGGCGCTGACACCCCTCGTCACACTCGTCTCCACGGGCTTTCTCACCGCAGTAGGGACAGGTCCCCTCGACGTACCGGTCTGGCAATGGGTCGTCGGTCTCGGTGTCCCAGGCGACTTCAATCTCCTTTTCGATGACGTGCCCCTCGTCTATCCACGTCCTGACGAACTCCTGTGTGAGTTCGGTGTTCGTCTCGTCGTGGGTGTGACCGTAGTTGTCGAACTCGACGTTGAATCGGGGGAACGTCTCCTGGTACTGTTCGTGGTACTCCAGTGCGAACTCCTCGGGGTCGCGCCCTTCCTGTGCAGCGTTGACCGCAATCGGAGTTCCGTGCATATCGGAGCCACAGACGAACGCTGTCTGCTGACCGATACGTCGGAGTGCACGAGCGTACAGGTCCCCGCTCACGTAGCCGAGCAGGTGGCCGACGTGGAGGTCACCGTTCGCGTACGGTAACCCCACTGTCACCACCGCTGGGCGGTCCGTGGGTAACTGTTCGTGGCTCATACTCCACGTTGGGTCGTGCAGTGTAAAAAGCCGGACGATTCGCCACATCGGCAACATTGTCCGGCACTCGGGAACAAGGCTTTTTTGTACTCGACACAATTGGCAAGTACCGATGGAAGACCCACTTACCAGACGTCGCCGGTTTCTGCAGGGAGCAGGTGTCGGCGGCGCGGCCCTCCTCGCAGGGTGTTCTGGCATTCTCGACTCGGACGACACGGACGATGAACTGGCAGATCCCGACGACACGCTGGCAGACCCCGACGATGAAGACGACGCGATGGAGGACGATGGAGATGATGCGATGGAAGGTGACGACGGAGAAGACCCCACAGGTGAAGACGACGCCGACGACGGTATCGAACCAGGAGAGGGAGATACACGTGAGATAGGCATCGTCTCCGAGCCAGACGAGGAGGCGATGATAGACCTCCAGGTGAAGATTCAGGAGGGAGAGATAGAGCAGGAAGAGGCGATGGAAGAACAACAACAGATAATCGAAGACGGGATGAACACGCTCATCGACATTCTCGAGAGAGACACCAGCATCGAAGTTACCGAGGAGTTCCCGGAGTTCGGTGCAGTTCGTGCAGAGGGCGACCCTGTCGAGCTTGTTGACACGCTGACGTCTGTGCGAACTGCTGCGCTGATTCCACCGAGAGAGTTCGACGCCGCAGCACAGCCGCCTTAATCAACTCCGTTTTATCCCAGCAGGTCGTAGCAAGCGACCATGAGCGAAACTGGCGTCGGTGTCCCCCTGAACGCACCCGTCGACGCGGTTCTCTTCGATATCGACGACACTATCTGTGAGTACGAACGCTCGACAGGAGAGTTGCTGGCACATGCGTTCGAGCGCGCCGGTGTCGACCCGTTTTTCGAGACACGAGACTACGTTTCCCGGTACTCGGCGTTTCTCGACGAGAGCGAGAGCGTCAGTGACCTTCGCGAGCGCTGTTTCGTCGACATTGCCCGCGAGCAGGGACGCAATCCCGACCTCGCACGCGACGTCGCCCATGCGTTCACCGCGGAGCGAGACCACACCAGAGTTCGCTGGCTCGACGGTGCACAAGAGGTTCTCGACCGCTTCGAGGACGAGTACCGACTCGCTGCAGTGACCAACGGCAGTCCCAAGATGCAGGCACAGAAACTCGGGACCCTCGGTGTCGAGTGCTTCGAGACGGTCGTCTACGCAGGCTACGACACGAGAGGCAAACCCGACCCCGAACCGTTCGAGGTGGCACTCGACGCCGTCGAGACGAGTCCCGACCGGGCAGTGTACGTCGGCAACAGTCTCGACTCCGATGTTCGTGGGGCACACAACGCCGGAGTTCGTGCTGCCTGGATTGCCAACGGCGACCGTACCGACCCGACACCGACCCCGGAGTACGTACTCGACACACCGGGTGAGTTACTGGAACTGTCGTGGGTCTGGTACTGAGGAGCACGCGTGTTCCGGACGCATCGGAACCAGCCACCTTCAGTATCGCTGACTGCTTGCCGACGCTAGTACCAGTCCAGGTCTGCAACGAACGACCGGAGCATCGAGCGTGTGACGTGTGGCATACAGACGATACGCATCTCGCCGTTCCCTGTTTTCGAAACTCGCCAGCCGCGTTCGCGGAGTTCGTCGGTCATCGGTACAGAGAGATCGGCTGTCACAAGCGGGAGCACCGGTCCGAAGACATCGTGACCACGTGTGCGTAGCGCGTCAGCGAGCCACTCGGCGTTCTCCATCGAGACGTGGTACTGCTCGCGATAGCCCGTTGGCCAGAGCGCCTCCATCGCGGCGACAGTGCTGGCGACTCCTGCACCGCTTCGGGTGCCAGTGAGCGTAATCTGGGATGTTGTTTCGAGATACGGTGTGTTGATGGTGAGTGAGTCGAACAGCGACTCGTCGCGGGCAAGGAGCCCACCAGCGGGGACGGCTGCCTGTCCCACCTTGTGCGGGTCGATGGTGAGCGTATCGATGTCGGCGTGGCCGAAGTGCCAGCTGAAATCGGTAAAGGGCAGGTAGAACCCACCCCACGCGGCGTCGACGTGACAGAGTGCATCGACATCGCTGGCGAGCGCCGCAATTTCGGGGATTGGATCGACGACGCCGTACTCGGTCGAGCCAGCGACTCCAACGAGGGCAACGGTGTCGTCGTCGACGAGTTCGGCCATCGCATCGACGCTTGCACGATGGTCGACAACGGGCGCAGTCCGTAACTCGACACCGAGCAACTCGGCGGCTTTACGGAAGCTGAAGTGTGCGCTTTTCGGTGCAACGACGTTCGGGTCGTCCGTGTCGGCACGGTTGCGAGCGATACGAATCGCCTGAATGTTCGCCTCCGTGCCGCCACTCGTGACGTACCCCGCTGGGTTCGTCAGACCGACGACCCCTCCGAGGAGTGAGACCGCTCGCTCTTCGAGTCTGGCGACGGTCTGGTACGTCCCGGGATCACCGGGGTTCGTCGCGAGAAAGCGCTCGGCGGCCTCGCGGGCGGCGGGGTGAGGTTCGGTACACATCGACGTGAGAACTCGGTCGAAATCCTGCGGGTGTGCCCACTGACCCTCCTGCATACCCGTACTGTGTGAGGCCAGTGCTATAAGTACTCTCAAAGCGGCCGTTGCGATCTGGGGCCGGTTCCTCGTCCGTCGTTGTCCTGCTGCTCGGTCCCACTCTGCTCACCGTCTCCGGACTGTGGGAATCGTATCATGACGCTACTTCCTTGCGAGTCGTTCGCTTCGAACGAAACTGTCCCTCCGATGTTGGCCACAACCCAGTGAACGAGCCACAGTCCCAGGCCGCTTCCGTGGGTGAGTGGTTCTTCTTCGCCACCGAGAATCTCTTGTTCGGTACTCGGAATACCCGGGCCGTCATCGGAGATGCGAACGACGAGGTGGTCATCATCAGCCTCCGCGCTCACCACGACCACTGGTGAATCCGAGTCCGCGTGTTCGAGCGCGTTGGTGAGCACCTCCAAAATCACAATCTCTGCCTGTGGCGGTAAAAGCGAGTCGCCGACGTCAGTTATCTCGACCGTGATTGTCGCCTCAGGATACTCAACACGTACGTCACGGACGAGACGCTGAAGCAGGTTCTCAACGCCCACGGATGTAGCTGGAGAAGGGTCCGTCAACATCTTGGTGACGCGTCGGTGCTTGTCAGCGGTCGAGACCAGGCGGGTACTGACCGACGCGATGGTCTCGGCACGACTGACAACGTCAGCGGTCGTTGCATCCCTCATAATCAGCTCCGCGTTCGACAGGACGACGTTCAACTCGTTGCGGAGATTGTGCCGGAGAATCCGGTCGAGAACCGCAAGTTGCTGGTCGCGCTCTTTCTGTTCGGTGATGTCCTCAGTGAGACCGACGATTCGGTGGACGTCTCCGTTCTCGTCTACCACTGGGACGCCGCGGTCGTGGACCCACCGTACCGTTCCGTTGGGATGGATGATTCGATACTGTTCGTCGTAGTGTCCGGTCGCTTGCTCGGCAACCGCCTGTTCGACCCGTTTGCGGTCTTCCGGATGAACTGGCTCCAGAAACGACCGAGGGTTGTCATACAGCGACTCGACTGGTCTCCCCCAGACGCGTTCGTAGGCCGGATTCACGTACAGCATCTCGTCCTGGGTGCTGTCACTTATCCACGCTACGTCTCTGATGTTCTCTGCCAGTTGTCTGAACATCTCCTCCGTCTCTGCCAGCGACTCCAGATACGTCCGACGCTCGTGACACTCTTTGAGCAACGTTACCACGGTTTCACACAGACGGTGTTCCTCGTTCAGAAACGGCCCGTCGTCCGCAACTGGCCGTGTTTCGAGGTAGCCAACCGCTAGCGTTATTTCTGTTCCGTCTGCGGCCACTGTCTGTTTCGTGAGCACCTCGCCGGCGTCGTCGAACCGGTCGGTGCTGACAACTGTTTCGCCGATACTCAACTGCACTTCGGTAATCGAAGGATACTGGAACGTTCCCGGAATCTGTTCGATGACGTCCGAAAGAATCTCCGAAAGCGGCCGAACGCTTCCTGCAGTGACTGACATCCTCCCACGGCTAAAGCCGTGGGGTTCCCCCACTGGGGGTTGAATCCACGAGTAGCGGGAGGTTCGCAGGTTCCTCGTCACGGTGGACGATGACCTGCGTTTCGGGCTGTGCC
>PUMG01000151.1 GCA_003551265.1 Halovenus sp. | reverse complement strand
TCGAGCGGCGAAAGAGCGAACGCCACGTCGCCGACGTGTTCGACCAGAACCCCACCGAGCCCGAACGTGACGAGCGGGCCGAACTCGGAGTCGGTCGCGCCGACGACCGTCTCGACCGAGTGTTCGACATCGACCAGTTCCTGAACGAGAACACCGTCTATCTCCGCCGCTGGCTTCGCGCTGTGAACGTCGTCGAGGAGCGCTTCCATCTGCTGTTCGACCGCCGCTGGCGGCACATCGACGCGAACACCCCCGACGTCCACTTTGTGTGCGATGTCCGGACTGGCGACTTTCAGGACGACCGGCCCCCCGATTTCAGCTGCAATCGCAGCAGCGTCCGATGGCGTCTGTGCCAGCCCCCATTCGGGAACGTCGATACCACAGGCCGAGAGCAGGTCGAACGCCTCGACGCCAAGTCTCTCACGACCTGCTGTACGTGCGTCATCCACGATGGCTCGAATCGTCTCCTCGTCGACGGTGACTTCTCGCATTCTCTCGCCGTCGAGATCCACTGTCTCGAGGGGTGACCTCACCGCTGGTTGCTCGCGGGCGTCGGCGTAGCGACCGAGCGCGTCCAGCGCCCGTGCTGCACGCGAGGGGTCGTCGTAGTTTGCAACACCGTAGCGTCGGAACGCACGCTTCGCGTCTACTCCCATCTCGCCGTCCATGAAGCACGTGAGAACGGGGGTTGCGCGTGCCTGAGCGCTTCGACCGACGACGGCCGCGAGGTCGGCGTAGTCGATGAGCGGATGGGGCGTCGTCACGACCAGTCCGACGTCGACACCGGGGTCGGCCAGCACCGCGTCGATAGCTGCTCCAAAGCGCTCGACGCTGGCGTCACCGAGCACGTCGGTTGGGTTTCCGACGGATGCCGCTGGAGGCAACAGGTCCTCAAGTCGCGTCTCGGTCGCCTCCTCGAGTGTCGCCAGTTCGCTCTCGGTTGCGGCGACAGCATCAGTGGCGAGCACGCCCGGCCCCCCAGCGTTCGTGACGATACCCACACGCTTGTCACTGGGGACGTCTCCACGGAGCGCTGCGGCGTAATCGAACAGTTCGCCTGCCGAGTCCGCACGGAGCACTCCCGCGCGCTCGAAGGCGGCATCGACCGCTGTGTCGTCACTCGCCAGCGAACCCGTGTGTGAGGCGGCAGCACTGGCTCCTGCGTCTGTCCTGCCCGGTTTGAGTACGACCACGGGCGTCGAGCGTGTCACCTCCCGGGCGACCTCGACGAACTCCTCGCCGTCGTCGATGTCTTCGAGATACGCGGCGATGACTGCCGTGTCGGGGTCTGTGTCGAGGTATCTGAGGTAGTCAACAGCGCTCAGAACGGTCTTGTTGCCGACGGAGACGACGTGTCGAAAGCCGAGACCGCGGTCTGTCGCCTCCGCGAGCGAGGCGGTGATGAACGCTCCGGACTGGCTGATGAGCGAGACAGTTCCTCTGACGGGGTGACGGTGGCTGAAACTCGCGTTCAGGCCGCTGGCTGTGCTCATCACTCCCATCGAGTTCGGGCCGACGACGTTGAGGTCGAACCTGCTTGCGAGCGCTTCGAGTCGAGCAGCGTAGCGAGCGCCGTCTTCGCCTGCCTCCTCGAACCCGGCAGAGACGACGACAGCGTTCTGGATGCCTGTCTCACCAGCAGTTTCGAGCGCCGCCAGCGCGTCCTCGGGTGCCAGTGCGATGACCGCAAGGTCGACGCCGTCGGTGTCCGCAAGTGAGTCGGCAGCTTCCATGCCGAACACCAATTCGGCCCGTGGTGTCACCGGCACGACGTCACCGGGGTAATCGGCCAGATTCTCCAGCAGCAACCGGCCGATAGCACCCTCCCGGTCGGTTGCACCGACGACTGCGACGCGCTCGGGTGCGAACAACCCCGAGAGGTCCCTGCCACGCTCCGGTACGGGTACGGGAGCATCCCCATCCTGTTCAACTTCGGGGTCGGTGAGCGAGACGTACCGACCGTCTTCTCCGTTGCTGACCACGTCGAAGTTCGCCTGCTCGAACAGGTCGGAATCCTCGACGAGCAGCCGTCCAGCCCCGTCGGAAAGCGCGTAGGCGACGGCCTGTCTGGCGAGTTCAACGTGTAGCTCTCCACCCTCGAACGCCGCAGTCACCGCACTCTCGACTCGTCGGTCACCGCCGACGACCGGTCGCAACCAGACGTATCCGACGAGCGTCTCGTCGGTCCGTGCAACCAGCACCAGGTCGTCCGGGCCGACCTGCTGTGTCGGTGGGAGCGACAGCTCTGTGGCGTGCTCCGCTGTGGAGTCTTCCAGCGGTTCGATGAGGACCACACTCCCCTCAGAAGTGATAAAACGAGGACAGCGCGGCGGACAGGTCGGTGTGCCTTCACACTGTTCGGGATTCCAGGCGCGACAGGTAAGTGAACGAGACACGGTTATCTACCATAGGTAGACGCCAGCGTTCGATACACCTTCACCCACATATGTGTGGGGGGTATATACCGACGCTGGCGAAGCGAGTCGTTTTATATCGCGCAGAAGTACGACCGGGTGTGTCCCGGCAGGTTCCACGCGTCGATACGCTGTTCCTCCACGAACACGGCGACGACTATCGAATCGTCGTCGAGCGAGACGGCTCCCGGCTGCTCGGCGGCCGACTGGAGGTGAAAGAGACGAACGCAGGGCCGCGACCAGCACGGCTCCGCATCGTCGACGGAAACGACGAGGACCTGCGAAGTCCCGACGAGTTCGTCGACCTGGCGCGTCGCGCCGAGCGAATCCGTATCTCCGAACAGACCTCCCGACGAGCACGCGAGGAGCTGCGTGAACTTCTCGACGGCTATCAGCTCGAAGCCAAAGTCGTCCGGACCTGCCGAATCTGCGCATCGAACGGTCGCTACTCGCCCATCACGTCGGAGACAGCCGTCAGGACCGACAACGATGAGTACATTTGCCCCGACTGCGCCCGAGAGGAACTCGACCGCCAACTCGCCTACCACGGCCAGATTTCGGGAACCGCACAGAAACGCCTCGAAGCGCTCTTGCTCGATGTTCGCGACCTCGAACGAATCACGAACCTGCTCAAAGGCGAACTCGACCCGGAGCTGACGAAGTTCGACGAGATCAGCCCGACCGTCGAGGACGTCGACCCCGTGCCCGTTAATTCGCTGAGCCTCCATCCCGGCATCCAGTCGAAACTCGAAGCGCGATTCGACACGCTGTTGCCGGTTCAGAGCCTCGCCGTCGAGAACGGGGTGACCGAGGGCCGTGACCAGCTCGTCGTCAGTGCCACTGCCACAGGTAAGACGCTCGTCGGCGAGATGGCAGGTCTCCACCGGGCGCTCAACGGACAGGGCAAGATGCTGTTTCTCGTCCCGCTGGTGGCGCTGGCGAACCAGAAGTACCACGAGTTCGAAAAGCGCTACGGCGACATCGTCGACGTCACCCTCCGGGTTGGTGCCAGTCGAATCAACAACACCGGCGGGCGCTTCGACCCCTCTGCGGACGTCATCGTCGGCACGTACGAAGGGGTCGACCACTCGTTGCGGACCGGCAAGAGCCTCGGAGACATCGGAACGGTCGTCATCGACGAGGTTCACACGCTCGGCGAGGGAGAGCGCGGCCACCGGCTCGACGGTCTCATCGCCCGACTGAAGTACTACTGCCGCGAGCGAAACGAACGCAACGGAGTCGGCACGAACGACACGCAGTGGATCTATCTCTCTGCGACCGTCGGTAACCCGAAATCGCTCGCGCGCTCGCTCGGTGCGACACTCATCGAGTTCGAAGAGCGTCCGGTGCCCATCGAACGCCACGTCACGTTCGTCGACGGCCGCGAGAAGATACCGATAGAGAACAAACTCGTCAGGCGGGCGTTCGACCGAAAATCGAGCAAGGGCTATCGCGGCCAGACGATAATCTTCACCAACTCACGCCGTCGCTGTCACGAGGTCTCCCGTCGACTGGAGTACTCCTCCGCACCGTATCACGCCGGTCTCGACAACAAGCGCAGAAAGCAAGTCGAGCGCCAGTTCGCCGACCAGGAACTCGCGGCCGTGGTGACGACCGCAGCACTCGCTGCGGGCGTGGATTTCCCCGCCTCCCAAGTGATTTTCGACTCGCTCGCGATGGGCATCGAGTGGCTCACCGTCCAGGAGTTCCACCAGATGCTCGGCCGTGCGGGACGACCTGATTATCACGACAAGGGTACGGTGTACCTGCTGGTCGAGCCCGAAGGCTCCTACCACGGCAGTCAGGAGATGACCGAGGACGAGGTGGCGTTCAAACTGCTCAAAGGAGAGATGGAGGCAGTGAGAACGCGGTACGACGGGGCGGCCGCAGTCGAGGAGACGCTGGCGAACATCACTGTCGCGGGCGCACAGGCCGGACAGCTCAACGAGACGATGGTCGGGGAGGTGCCGACAAAGTACGCACTGGGCAAACTGCTCGAATACGAGTTCATCGACGGACTCGAACCGACGCCGCTCGGCCACGCCGTGACGCGGTATTTCCTCTCGCCGAACGAGGCGTTCGCGCTGCTCGACGGCATCCGCAAGAACGAAACACCATACGACATCGTCGCCCGGATGGAACGCCACGACGAGGAGTGATACGGACGGTCGTGATTCGCTACCGCCAGGAAGAGAGATGTCACGTTTCACCCACTGTAACAGCCCAGTAGCTGATAGGGTCGTTCGTAATTATATTCCACCACGGCGACAGAGACTGTTGGCTGGGACTGTGAGAGCCGTTTTCGGCTGGAACTGGCCGAAAAGAGTTGCGAACGACTCTATGAGGAAGGGTCAAAAATGGTCACAAACGTCCGTATGAGACTGCCCGTTAAGAAAGTCCTACCGAACCGTTAATCGAGTTCAAACTATCAGTAATCGCTCTGAATACGGCGGTATGTCCCACCTGGAGCTTTCCGAACGGGCAGATACCGCAGGGAGCGTCTTCGAGTGCGACGGCTGTCACAACACGTATCTCGCTCGGGCGGTCACCTACAACGAACTCGGATACGCTGTCTGCCCAGCCTGTCAGTACGACCACGGACCGAAATCGCACTAGACGCGATAACACTGCGCTTCAACGTACTCGTCGAAGCGTCGTTGGAGACGCCGGGTGACTGGTCCGATGTCGAACGACCACTCGTCGAGCGTCTCGACCGGACGGAGTTCCCACGTCGAGTTGGTGAGGAACACCTCGTCGGCATCCTCGAAGACAGTCGACTCGTACCGACCGGTTTCGACTGGCATATCGTCTGCCAACGTGAGCACCACATCGCGGGTGACCCCGGGCAGTAACGGCAACTCGGTGCTCGGCGTACAGAGCGTGCCGTCGCGGACGAAGAACAGATTGCTCGTTGCCCCCTCAGTGACGAAATCGTCGACGGAGAGAAACAGCGCCTCGTCGGAACCATCCAGTTCGAGGCGACCGAGAATCCCGTTCAGGTAGTTGTGGGTCTTGAGCCCTGCCGGGATGGACATGGCAGGCACCCGCCGGGTTTCGACCGTCTGCACCGTCGCGGGCCCGTCCCAGACGCGCTCGCCATCGACACCCCCACGCGGTAACCCGGAGACGACAACGACGACAGTCGGCTCGACCTCGTCGGCAGGCGTCAACTTCCCGGGCTGGACGCCCCGCGTGACAGACAACCGCGTGTAGGCCTCGGTCAGGTTGTTCGCCACAACAGTCTCGACGACGCGCTCGCGCAGGTCGTCAGCGGGAGGCACTGCGTCGCCGAACCCGAGCGTCTCGCAGGTGTGTGCCAGACGGGAAGCGTGTTGCTCCCACTCGAACGGCTCTCCGCCGTAGACCCGGACGGTCTCGAACCCAGCGTCGCCGTACATGAATCCGCGGTCCCGGACGCTGACCGTCGCCTCGTTCGCCGGAACGACCTCGCCGTCGACGTGGAAGAATTCGCTCATCGGATGTCGGGGTTCATTTCGACATCGACACGCACGCCGTCGACGTAGATATCGAGGAAGTTACCGACGAGGTGCAACCCGACGTCGGTAAGAATGCTCTCGGGGTGGAACTGGACACCGACGTGGGGTCGCGTTTCGTGTCGAACACCCATGACGACGTGTTCCTCGTCGGTCGTGTGTGCCGTCTCGACGAGGCCGTCGGGGAGGTCCTCGCGCTCGACTGCCAGCGAGTGGTAGCGCCCGACCTCGAACTCGTCGGGCAATCCCGTGAAGATGCCCTCGCCGTCGTGTGAGACAGTCGAGGGTTTTCCGTGGACGACCGACTCAGCGTGGCCGACTGGTGCGCCGTGGGCCGCACACAGTGCCTGGTGACCGAGACAGACGCCGAGCGTTGGATACGTCCGGTGTTCGAACAGCGGAATCGAGACGCCTGCTTCGGCGGGCGTCCCCGGTCCCGGTGAGATGACGATCGCGTCGGGGTCGAGTGCATCGACTGCATCGAGGTCGAGCGCGTCGTTCCGGCGGACAACGACCTCGCCATCGGGCCAGTGGCCCACGACAACCTCGCCGACGTACTGGACGAGGTTGTACACGAACGAGTCGTAGTTGTCGATGACCAGGACCTTCATCGGTTCTGTGCCCGCTTGATCCAGTCTTCGGCTCGACCCTCGGACGTTTCTGCGGCCGCTGCAACGGTTTCCGGATCGCTCGCGGCGACGTCGTCGACCGTCTCGAAGCCGCTGGCGACGAGTCTGTCGCGGTACGTCGGCCCGATTCCCTTGATTTTCTCGACCGGTTCGCCCGTCCCGGTGGAATCCTCGTCGGCGCGTTCGGATTCAGAAGACTCAGACTCGGGAGACTCGGTTTTGGATTCAGAAGAAACAGACTCGGGAGAGTCTGGCTCAGACTGGTCGCTGTCTTCGGTAGCAGACTCTGTTTCGTCACTGACTGAGGACGGTTCGGAGTCAGTCTCAGCCGGTGTCGTCTCGGCGGTGCGTTCGACGGTGACCTCCGTCTCCTCGACAGAAGACTCAGATTCGAGGTCGGAGCCAGTGCCATCGGACAGTCCGAACACCCGCTTGATTTTTTGTATCAACGTTCTGGCGCTCATACCCGACATTGCACTGCGAGTTACATAAATTCAAGGAGGCACGTCTGCACTTGCGACGACACCCGGTTGTGAGAGTTACGAGAAGTCCACACGAGCACGGAGCGCACTGTTCATCGTTTCGAGTGGAGCGTCCTGTCCTGTCCAGAACTCGAACGCTTCGACGCCCTGGTACAGGAGCATCCACAGGCCGTCGACTGTCGTTGCACCAGCCGAATCAGCATCGCGCAGCAGTCGTGTCGACACCGGAGAGTAGACCGCATCGAGAACAGCGAGTCCGTCGTGAAGCGCGTTCGCGGGAACCGGTGAGCGGTCTTCGTCCATGCCGACCGTCGTCGCGTTGACCAGAACGTCAGCGTCGGCGAGCACCGTGGATAGCGAGTCGAGAGACGCCCCGGTTGCACTCCCCGGTGTGTCGCTCTCAGTCACGTCCTTCGCGAGCGATGTCGCCCGTTCGACGGTTCTGTTGGCAACGTCGACTGTCATCCCCTCGTCTGCGAGTGCGAACGCTGCGGCGCGCCCCGCTCCACCTGCACCGACGACGACTGCACGGCCGGTGAGTGCGACTCCGTGGTGTTCGAGCGCTCGACGTAGTCCCGGCGCATCGGTGTTGTGTCCCTGCGGTGGGTCACTCGACAGGTCGACCGTGTTCACGGCACCGATTCGTCTGGCCACCGCCGTCGGTTCGACCGCTGCGAGCACGTCCTGTTTGAACGGAACCGTCACGTTCACCCCCCGAACGCCGAGCGTTGCGGCGCTTTCGATTGCCTGCACTCCCTCGTCTGGCTGTGGCTCGAACGTCACGTAGCGAGCGTCGAGCCCGAGTTCGTCGTAGGCCGCTTCGTGCATCGGTGGCGAAAGCGAATGCTTTACCGGGTTCCCGATGAGTCCGTAGACGTCCATACACGAACCTCGTCTCCCGCCGACATACGTGCTGTGTCTGGTATGTGCCTACATCACAACGAACGTAGTCGATAGCAAGCTATTTTTTAGATGCGCCTAAAACGCCGCGCGTATGCCAGACATACAGCAGTTACTTCGACACGAAGAACAGCGTACTCGAACGGGCAGGCAGTTCGCAGACGGCGAGACCATCGTCCGGTCACACAGCCGAGGCGAAGTGTACGGAGGAAGCCAGACAGGTGAGAGCAATGACGGTCGCTGAAGAGCACGCCGACACCGCCGGAGAGGTGATGGACGACGAGTACGTCGTCGTCGATGACGACACGTTCGTCGGCATCGCTATCGACACATTCCGCAGGTACGAACCGGAGGACGACGAGACCACTGTCTACTACGTGTACGTGAAAGACGATGCCGACAGGCTCGTGGGCGTGCTCTCGCTGCGTGAGTTGCTCAACGCGCCCGAAGACGACCTGGTGTCCGAGCACATGGAGACCAACCTCGTGACTGTCAACGAGGGTGCAGACCCCGAACTCGCCGCCCGACAGATGAGCGACCTCGACTATCCCGCGTTGCCGGTCGTGAACGACCGCGACCAGATGGTCGGCATCCTTCGGACCGAAGAGATGCTCGACGTCGTCGAGGAAGAGGCGAGTGAGGACATCCTCAAAAGCGCGGGTTTCTCGTTCACGGACGTGGAGGCGTCGCGGAGCAACGCGATTCTCGAATCGTCGATTTCGCGTATTCTCCGTCTTCGCCTGCCCTGGCTCATCGTCGCGCTTGCGGGCGGGTTGCTGGCCGGGCTTGTCATCGAACAGTACGAGGAAACGCTCGCGGCGGTCACCGCACTCGCGTTTTTCATCCCCGTGATTATGGACATGGGTGGCAACGTCGGTACGCAGGCGTCGACCATCTTCGTCCGTGGTCTCGCGCTCGGTCACATCGACGACAGAAACGCGACTCGTCACTTCATGCGCGAGGGACTCATCGGGCTGGTTATCGGACTGATTATCGGTGGTATCGCCGCCTCGATTGCGTACTTCTGGCAGCGAGGGGAGACCATCGAGGCGACCGGAGAGCCGTTCGCGTTCGAACTCTCTATCGCCGTCTTCGTCGGTCTCGTCACCGTCTGTGTCGTTGCATCTGTC
>PUMG01000216.1 GCA_003551265.1 Halovenus sp. | reverse complement strand
CGTGGCGCCAGGAGTTCCACGGGACGAGGACGCCGCGGTCGGGAGCCTCACAGATCTGGATCGCCGTGAGGACGTTCCCGATCGACGCCCACGCGAGCTCCTGGACGGGCTTTTTCGAGCGCGAAACGAGGTCGAGGACGCCGTCGAGGTTCGTCTCCCCGTAGAAGAACGTGTTCGACTCGTCGATGATTGCCCGGCCGGGCACGTTGTACCGCGCCGGCGAGTGACCGACGCGGCCGTAACTCGAGTACGTCGACCGGCTCGCGAGCTGCTGGTAGTCGACGTCCGGCCACCGACTCAGCGAGAAGTCGTCGACGCCGGCAGCCGTCGCCATCTCGTACAGAGTGGGAACGATCTCACTCGTCGAGCAGACCAGGACGTCCGGATCGTGTGCGTCGAGCGCCCCTTGGACGGCGGTCAGGATATCCGTCGGCGAGCCAGTAACGGCGTCGCCGGCGATGGACAGCTTCCCGTAGACGTCGTTGCTCGTTTCGGTCACCGGAACGCCGAGCCGGAGCGTCGACAGCTTGCTCGCCGGCGTCGGATCGGCGCCGGTCTCCAGACAGTACCGGAACTCCCGCGAGAAGTCGACGTTGAAACAGGCGAGATCCCCGACTGGATAGTCCGACAGTTGGCGCGCTTGCCGGGCGAGTGGAGTGACGCGGTCGATGTGGGCAACGTCGACTGCGAGAACGGCCTCCTCGTCCCGTCGAAAGCCCGGCCGTCGCGCAACCATCTCGGTCGCGACGACGTCTGGGTGCTGGACGTACACCGACTGGAGCGTCGTGAGGTCGAGGTCGGCATCAGGGTCGCGAGCGGCGACGTAGAATCGCGGTGTGTAGTCATCGCGCTCGGCTGCGACGGCACCGTCGGCGGTTGCCTCCCACTCTATGACGCGCCCATCGCTTAGGAAGTCAATTGTGAACGGCATTCCCTACAGAACCAACAGTAGGGTTCCGGATAATCGATGGCGTGTCACTTCCGGATTTCAGGGAACGATGGTTTCTCTCGCAACCATCTCGGTCACGGCGGCGACGGATGCTGGTCGTACACCGACTGGAGGATCGTAGGGTCGAGGTCGGCCTCTGCGGGTGAGGGAAGACGTAGAAGCGTGGAGTTTGACATCCTCCGCGCCTTTTAGGGCGCGGTTTCCTCTGTGGAGTTTTCGGCTATGTCGATTCCCTGAGGGCAATATTCCCGTGGTGAACGGTACTCGGGTCTGTGCGCTGTTCGTTGGGACTTTCGTGAGAGCGTGGTGACTCCGACCAGGTGTGGTCGTCCCACTGGAACCGCACGGGCCGTGCCATCGGCCTGACCGTCTGTTTTGTGTGCCGCTCGAGGAACGTCTCTGACGCGGTTAGGTCGGCGTGCCCCTGGAATCCACACGGACAGGTGAGTGTGTCTTGCTGCCGCGACGTTCGGTCAGTCGATCCACACCGTGGACATTCCTGACTCGTCCACGCTTCTGATCGAACCTTGACCGAAATCCCGTATTCCGCTGCGGTACACGCTAATCGCTCTGTGAACTTATTGAACGCCCAGAAGTTGTGGGTCTTGGCGTTGGTTTCGACTGACCAGTGTGTGTCCAGCACGTCGGTCAACCCGCCGATATACACCGTATCCACGCCCTCGGCGTACAGTCGATCCAGCAGGTCACGACACAGTGCTTCTTGGGCGTGGTCGCGGCGGCGGGTGCGTTTCCGGTACAGTCGTCGGATACGCTCACTACTGTACTGGCCTTCCGGGAGCTTGGATTGCAACCGGGCAATCTCTCGTGTCGTCTCACGGAACCGCTGGAACAATTCGCGGCCTTCGTACAGGTACTGCTCGCCGGTCGTGGTGGTACAGGCGACGAGATTGTTCGCACCGATGTCCAGAGCGGCCGTTTCATCGGCCAGTGGAGTTGCCCGTGCACTATCAGAAACAGTCACGGGTTGGGAAGCTCGGAAGGTGCTTTCAGTCTCGTCGTACCATAGCTCCAACCGGCCCTGTTTTTCGTAGTCGGGCCAACTCGGATTGCCAGCGATTTCAAGTCGGAGGCGGCCGGTGTGATCGTATCGGCCCTTCAGCTCGCTGCCGACCAGTATCTCAAGCCGAGACCGATCGCCCCACTCAGTCGTGTATGCGTCGTTACGAATGACGGTTCTGAGTTGGCGTCCGTTGTCCTCGTTGCCACGGAATCCCGGCGGGTTGGGGTGTTCCGTAACCGACGTGTCCGACTCGTCGTGGTACTGGTCTTTCAGATGTAAGAAACTGCGCCACGCTTCGCTGTTCTTGCGTATCACCTGTTGAGCTGTAGACGCCCCGAGCACGCCTTTGTATCGACCTTCGAGTCGGCCGGTATCGGCGTCCCATATGCCGCCTTCGAAGCCGTCCTCGTCGTTGTACCGCATAAGGCGTTGGTAGTTAACTTCGTTCCAGAGGGCGGCAGAAGCGTCCAACAGATCCCGTAACAGTTGCTCTCCGGTCTCGGAGAGCGGTCGCACGGCGAATCTGTTGGTGCGCTTCATCTACCACCTATTGATCTGTTCCGGCGCAAGGTAAACACTGTCCAGCCAGAGTGAAAGTAAAACTGGAGTCGCTACGTTGGAGACTTCTGACCGGAAGGAATACGGCGGTATCTCAGCAGATCCGCCCCGATTCCCGTCTACCCTCTTCGGAGCTTAGTTCCGAGAGGCGACGGCATGTCGCTTCTGAGTTTCAGCAAATTAGTTCGAAGAGCGTTCTCAACGCTATGTTCTGGCTTATTGTTCGTCGTCGTGGGGCTTCCGGAACGATTTCCGAAATCAGTGACCCGATATTAACCAACACATCCGGAGATGCACACCGAATGTTGGTTAAGACGTAACAGTGACGTCTGGCCACATACCGCGAGTCCCTGTCGTTAGACGCTATCAGATGATTCAGACGAACCCGAGGCGTTCCATTCAGCAACGGTCGCGTTAAGTTAGTGGCAAGTTCGGTCGCAGTCTGGCGATTTGGGATGAGTCTATGACGAGATCTTCTCTAGAATCGATCCGCTGAACGGCCGGTTTTGAACGGTATCTGCGATAGTGATGGTCTTTTGATAATTTAATGATTATAAACGGTGTATTGTTAACCGGGTCGACCAAATCACTATCTGCGAATTCTGCTTAATTTAACGCGACCTCAGCAACCTCGCCGTCGTAGAAGGTATCATCGCTTGGGAGATCGTCCTTGAGTTCGGGTATGGCGGAGGTCTGGTCAATCGCCGGCGGACCGTTTCCTCGGTTGCGAGTTCGTCGAGTTTGTTCTCTAGAGCGTCGATGAGAAGCCGGGTTCGTGGGATATCGAGAACCTCAGCGACGGTATCGATGCGTTCGACGAGAGACTTCGGGGCGTCGAACTCGACCCGGGTTTTCTCTTCGGACATTGCTCTGCGTGCTGGGGCTATGCGCTCACCGATGCTTCATCCCCATCGATATCGTTGATGAGCGGGTAGTCGATGTGCATCTCGATCCGGTCGAACGGGACGATGGGTTGCATTGCCCCGCCGGGGCCACCTTCTTTCAGTTCAAGAATACCCAGCGTTTCCAAGTGCTTCAGATTCGAATGGACATCGGACACATCACGGTCGACGAGGCGCGCGGCCTCCCGCATACTTTCGGGTGCGTGTTCGGCGATCGCCTGAATGAGCTCGAGACGGAGCGGGGTGAGGCTGTCAACGAGATCGTCGTAGGTTCCGAACTGTAGTGTCGCCGCCCCGTCTTGGTTGTCGAGCGTGTCCGTCTCGGCGGCGTGGACGAACTGGAGTGCGTCCTCACGGACCTGTTCTCGGTCGCCAACGGTGATGTGGAGCGTGGTCATTTTTGGAGTGTAGTGGTGGCGGGTGGTGGACGGTCAGTACGGCCGCGGCGGATCGCCGCCGACGGCCTCCCAGTACTCGTTTGCGCTCGCCCAGAAGTCGACGAGTAGTTCCTCCATCCTGGGGAGCGTTCCGTCGTCGAATTCGACTTGCATTCAGTATCACCTCGGACGTTCCCGACCGGATTCAATATGTGGGTTGTCCGGGATCTGGTGAAGCACGTCTCTGTCTTTCTGTAGTTGGGGATTTTCTATCGAGGGGTTTGGTTGTCAGCGATCGAGCCAGTACTGCCAGTCCGCGATCGCTTGGTCCGTGTTACTATTGGCTTCGATCGACTCCAGTTGCTCCAGTGGCACGCCAAGTTCTCTGTCCATCCACTCTATCGTCACGAACATCTGGCTGAGAGTCGGATCTGTCGGGGACATCCCAACTACGCGTACTGTTTCGCCTTCCTCTAGCGGTGACTCCTCTCGCTCGGTGACACAGCGTGCTTCGAACGGGAAGTCCATCGTGTCGTCCAGATACGCGTACTATCCCCACGCTTGCTCTTCAGGGCTGTAAGTATCGACGATGATCCGCATCTTGATGCGCTCTTCCCGCTCCTCGTCCTTCTCGACCGGCGTCATGCTGACCAATACGCATCCTGACTTCAAGATATTCGGGGAGGCCGAAACCACCTATCGACCGATGCAGGACGCGCTCAATCCTGGCCGTAGAACAGATCCAAGTCGCTGGACGAAGTTAACCAACGAATGCCCGATAGATCTGTACACTGTTGGTTAAGCGGGAGAAATGGATTGTCTGATGACGAGTGTGGACCTCGGATGTGAATCAGTCGACAGAGACCACCTATCCCTCTTGTGTCTCGGACGTGTCCACGTCAGCCAATCGGCGTTCGAGGTCGTCGATCCGGTCAGAGACGGCTGATGGCTGTTCGAGGGAACCTTCGGCGTCTAGGGCCTGCTGGTACAGTTTGGCAGCGCGTTCCAACTCTTCGACTGTTGGCTCGTCAGCTTCATCCTGCCAGTAGCTATCTGCGAGTTTCTTGTACGCCCAGGGATCTTCGGGGTAGTCCCGAATGAGCGTCTTGAACTCGTTTCTGCTCTCGTCCAGTCGTCCCAGCTCTGTCAGCGAGTCAGCGACGAAATGGCGGAAGTCAAGGAGCAGCTCGTCAGGTGCATCCGGAAATTGGGTATAGACCTCCCGACAGAACTTGAGGCGTCGCTCGTGATAGGTCGGATCGTCCGCTGCCAGGGTGGCAAGGTCGTTGTCGAGTGATCGCAGGAATGCTTCCAGGGAGAGTACATTCGGGAGGTGATCGTCAGCGGCCTCGAGTGTCGTGATGTCGTCCGGCGTGACAGCGATAATGGTTTCCCAGGCAGTCAGCCACCGCTGGCAAGCTTCGGCGTCGTCCCCCTGCTCCCGAAGTTCTCGACCTTCCTGTACTAGGTCGTAGATTCGCTCCTGATAGGGGAGATCAGGTGCCCACCGGCTCCAGAGGACTTCAGCTGCCATCCAGATAAAATCTCGATCGTACCCTGACGCGTCGACGTCATGGTCGATTTCCCACTGGTCGGCGAGGGTCATCGCGGAGTCAACCTCGGCCGCACGGTCACGGAACGACTCCTCAGTCGTATCGATACCGTGCTCGGCAAGCTTGTCCCGAATTTCCTCCGTCGATAGTGCTTGTACGTCATGCAACTCCCACCGTTCATCCGAATGGCGGTCGGTCCCCCGGGACATGTGTACCGCTTCGTCCGCGTCTTGCTGGGCACGGGTGGTATCGTCGTCGCTTTCTTCGAGGTCGTGATCGTCGATGTACTGGTCAACCCGCTTGGTGTCGATCCGCCCCAGTTCGTCGTACTCGTGGGCTTCATAGAGATGCTTGCGGATCTCGGATTCGTCCGCGAAGGATTGCTCGCAGTACGGGCAGTCGGCCATTGGTCGAGTGTTCGAGGAGTCCGGTGAAAAAGAGCGGGGCAACTATCCGATCGTGGCCATTACAAGGGTCGTTTCTCGTCGATGATCGCGGCTGTCACGGTCGCTACGGTCGGGTCACGTTCTTCGAGAAAATTTTGGATTTCGTCTAAATCGTACACTTCCTTGACGATGCAGTAGTAGTGCGAAGGAGTTCCAAAATCGTAGACCATGCTGAGCCGGTCCCCTTCCCAGAGCGCTGCGCGTTCGGCGACGTCGGCAATCGTCATCTCGCTTGCCTTCGTGTATGAGGGATCGTCGACTTCAGCGAACTGGTGGTCCGGGATAACGTCGAGTGTCGAGTCTATGTACTCATCTTCGAGACCGTACATACGAAGATGGAAGTTATCGAGCGTGGTGAACCGACAAATGAGTCTATCGAGTTCTGCTATGGTCGTCTCCGGCCGAACAACGATGTCGTACCATTCATCGCGGGCACGCCCCTTCTGTTTCCACCGAAGACGGTATCCAACTGTCCCGACGCGCTCGTCTATCTCCTCGCTTGCGTTCCGTTCTTCTCTCTCGATGTTCTCTACTACCGCAGCCCAGCAATACGAACACACTTCGTCCGGCGCATCGCCTTCGAATGCCGTCTTGCCGAGATCTTTCCAGTCGGCGTAATCCCGAAGTTCGACGTATTCGCTTGCAGGTGAGCGCGAACTCCGATCGCACAGCTTCTCGCCTAGCAAGTCTCTCCGAGGCGAGTATGGCGACCTGTCCGCTGGTTCGGCTTCCAAGTCGACAATATGATCGACAGTCCCCACGCGGCTGACTTCGATAACGAATCGCTCTGTGTCCTCTGAGTTAGTCATAATCTTTGGTATGCGTTCGCCCTTTGAACTCCTCCAACAGATCCTCCAGCATCGGTCGCAACTTGTACTTCTGATAGTGCTCGTCTCGTAAGTCCTCCACGTAGGCACGCCACTCGTCGAGGGTTCCTGCCGCCTGGGCTGCCTTTCCCGCGTACTCCAGCCAGTCAACCGCATGGTGATACCGCTGAGACTGTCCCCCATCGATGATCGGCTCGGCCTGCTCCTTGCAGGCGTCGATCGTCCAGTGGGGGTGCTCCTCCCAGACAGCCTCAACGACCGGCTCCACGACCTTGTAATCCGAAAAGCGGTCCGCGATGGCGATGGCCTTGTCGTATCGCTCCGCGTATAGGAAAATCTCGACGTGTCGTCGCGCAGTCCGCTGTCTCGTGTCTTTGTCTGCAAGCGATTCCAGTAGCTCCTCGCGGATGGTCGGCCACTCCTCGCCAGCGAGTTCCTCTGTAGCCTGATAGGCCGCAAGCGTCGGCGAGGCGTCGAACGCGGCGATAGCTGCCTCCAGCGCAATCTCGGAGTCGCCCATGCTGTTAGCTCTATCACGGAGCCACTCGGCCAACTCCGCTTGCCCGCTGCTGTCGTCGAGGGTCAATCCGTGCTGGGCGACCTCCAGAGCGGCCTCCGGCCGGTCGTGTTCCCGAAGGGCTTTGGCCAGCGTGAGTGCTTCGTCTGGGGAGTACAGGTTGCGTTGGCCGTACTCGATTGCCTCGTCGATCCGATTCTCCTCGACGAGCATAGTGACGTAGTCGTCGATCAGGTCCGTAGCCTCTGCCAGGTTCAGGTACTCCTCGATGCGGCCCTGGCGTTCGAGAACGTTGAGTCGGGCCCTGACGAAGTCCTCGGCATACCACGGCGGATCGTCCTTCCAGAGGTCCGCGTAGCCGATGTCGCCCTGCATCGCCCGCTGGACCGGCTCGAAGTCCCAGCCTCGCTGTGCCGCTTCGAGGGCGACGCTGTACGGTGGCTGGTGGGTATAGCCTCCCATTTCCTGTTCCCACTCCCAGAGGCGATCCTCCCAGTCGGCACGCTCGGCTTCCGAGAGGTCGGCCGTGAGCAATGCTTCGGCCAGTACTCGGTCGACCTCGTCGAAAAACTCGAAGATCTCTCCTCGATCATCGTACGAGAGATCGACCCACTCCCCGTCCATCAGTTCGTCGGCCAACGGTTCGAGGATATCCAGTGCTGTCTCGCCGTTGCCAGCCTCGACGGCTGTCCCTGCCTGGTCGAGCAGGTTTCGCAACTTCTCGACGTCAGTTTCGACGGCCTCATACGGGTCGTACGCGTGGGCGCTACGTCCCTCGGTGGGACGGAGAATGTACTGCACCTGCTGGCGGATCGACTCCCGATTGATGTCGGGCGTGTGGTCGCGAGCGTCATCATCCGCCTCTTCGGACCGAACTGTTTCGAGCCAGGACTCAACCTGCTCTGCCAGCTCCGGGCGACTCTCGACGAGGTCGACGAGAACGTCACGGAGATCCTCGGGGTCCGCGTTGGCGACCAGTTCGGAGACTGGTGGTCGCTGGTCGATCCTGTCTGGATCACGGACATACGTCAGGAGGACGGCGACACGGTGCTTACAAATCCCACCGTGATCGTACGGACAGGAACACGCCGTGTCGACGACCCCGGTTTCGTCGAGCTCGATCCGCACCTGGTAGGGCTCGTACTGGCTGCCTTCAACCGCCGCTCGAATCGTCTCGCCGCGCCGGACGAGTTCGACGACGGCACCCTCGTCGTAGTAGTTCTCCCCCCGGTCGTATGACTGTGGACGTGCCAGATCCCGGACTGCTGCCTCCGTGAGTGTTGGGTCGGAACCCGCCATCCTTGTAACGTATCTATGGCCTGGGTCCGTAGTAATACTGTAGTGGACGTTTGGGGCTGTGTGCCTACGAATCTGGGACCCAGACGCCTTTCACCGGCTGGAAGACGACGTAGGCGTCGACGTCCGACGTGTCAGCCGGATGGGCGGTGTGGAGCGTGAGTTGCCCCTGCTCGTGTGTTCTCGGTTCTGTTCAGTCACCCACTCCTCTGCGTCCGCTTTCGAGTCGAAGGCGAGTCGACGCTCATCATCGAAATCCCCCTCCGTGAGTGGTGTCTCGCGAAAGACCGAGTCTTTGAGTTCCACGATGTAGTCGGCCATGACTGTTCGTTCGCGGTAGCTCTTCTTCAGGATTTCCCGAATTGGGGCCGATTATAGTTTCGCCAGCCGTACGAACCACGTATGGAACTGACGCCCGAACATCTCAAGTCCGAGCACCTCGATCCGCTTCCGCTCTTTCAGTCCGAAGAAGCGACACTCTGGCACATCGACACCACACACCCGGACGTGGTCGCCGATGATCACGTCAACGCCAGACTCGCCACGGCCACGATCTGGTCACTCGACGAGGATCGGACATACGCCCTGCTCGTGCTCCGGGAGAAGTAT
>PUMG01000338.1 GCA_003551265.1 Halovenus sp. | reverse complement strand
CTCATTGCGTTCGTGAGGACGCCGGAACAGTCCGTCTTCCGAGCCCTCACTCATTGCGTTCGTGAGGACGCCGGAACAGTCCGTCTTCCGAGCCCTCCCCAACCCAGCCAGACGCAGTTCCGGAATGGTCGAGCGAAGCGAGAGACACAAAACGCGCATCCGGCAGGATTATTGGCACACCACACAACACGCCAGTATGGGAATACACGTCGCCATCATCGGCGCGTACGGGAGTGCAGGAGCAGCCGCCACAGAACAACTCGTCGACCATCCCGACGTCGAGTTGACGCTCATCGACGACGGCGAACCCGGCGGTGGACTCTGTATCCTCCGTGGCTGTATGCCCTCGAAGGAAGTCCTCTCGGCGGGTGCACACCGCTATCAGGCACGTCACGATGAGCGTCTCGTCGGCGAGCTACCAGATGTTGATCTCGAACGGGTCGTCGAGCGGAAGGACGAGCACACACTGGGGTGGGCTGGCTACCGTCGGGCCGCGATTCACGGACACACAGAGCGTGAGAACGTCACGTTCATTCACGACACCGCCCGGTTCGTCGCCGACAGGGTCATCGAGGCAGGTGGGGACACCATCGAACCGGATTACGTTATCATCGCCACCGGTTCGTCGGTGTACATCCCCGACCTGCCGGGAATCGAAGACGTCGATATCATGACCAGCGCAGACGTGCTCGATGCGACCGAGTTTCCGGACACCGGCGTCGTGATGGGCTTTGGCTACATCGGCATGGAGATGGTCCCCTACCTCACCGAAGCAGGCGGCATGGAACTCACCGTCATCGAGCACGACGACAGACCCATCGACGAGGCCGACCCCGAGTTCGGTGACGCCGCCCTCGACATCTACCGGGAACAGTTTCCGGTCGAGATTCCGACGAACGTCTACGAACAGCGTGTCGAGCCGACCGACGACGGCGGCGTACGACTCTTTCTCGAAGACGAGGATGGCAGCGAGCGCGTCGTCGAGGCCGACCAGCTGTTCTGTTTCACCGGTCGCCGACCCACACTCGATCGACTGGGACTCGAACAGACATCGCTTGAACCCGAGGGTGAGTGGGTGAAGGAGACGATGCAGGCGCGGGACGACGAGCGTGTGTTCGTGCCCGGTGACGTCAACGAGAAGGAACCGATTCTGCACGTCGCCAAAGAACAGGCGTTCCAGGCGGTCGACAACATCCTCGCCCACGCAAGCGGCGAGCAACTCAAACCCTACGAGAACGTCCACCACCACGTCATCTTCTCGGCACTGGGTGTGTATCCGTTCGCGCGTGTGGGGCACACCGAAGCGACAGCACGAGAGGCCGGATACGACGTCGCGGTGTCGACACGGCAGGCAACCGACGACGGTGTGTTCAAGACCAAAGACGTCCCCTACGGGCTGGCAAAACTCGTCGTCGACCGCGAAGACGGAACCGTACTCGGGTATCAGGGGTTGCACTACCACGCCGACGTGATGGCGAAGACGATGCAGGTAATCGTGGAAATGGGTCTCGACATTCGTGAGATTCCAGACCGGGCGTACCATCCGACGACGCCAGAGATACTCGATGGGTTGTTCCGCGAGACTGCAGCGGCCGTAGAGAGCGAGTGAGAGAGTCGTCGTGGCGGTGGTTTTCTTGTACTTTCCGTTAAACATACAGACAATGGTCGACCTGATGGACACCTTCATCGAGGACCGGAACCGCGTTCAACCGCACCACGCCAACAACTACGGCACGACTCATGGTGGTCGAGTGCTCCACTGGATGGACGAAGTGGCCGCAATGAGTGCGATGCGCTTTGCGGGTCAGCCCTGTGTGACCGCACACATCAACTCCGTGGACTTCGCCCGTCCACTCCAGATTGGAGATATCGCCTTTCTGGAGGCGTATGTCTACCAGGCTGGCCGCACCAGCGTCCGAGTCCGGGTGCGCACCTACGGGGAGGATCCCATGACTGGCAAGCGTGAACTCACGACGGAGTCGTACTTCGTGTTCGTTGCCATCGACGAGAAGAACACTCCTCTCGAAGTGCCGGAGTTGAGTGTGAACACTGACGAAGCTGCAGCACTCGCCGAAGAGGCGAGAAATAAAGAACAGGGAACGTGAAGCAGCATGGCTCTCCCTTTCCGAGTTAAATCTGTGGACGATTCTTCTATGTGGATAACTCCATAGGTTTATAAATGTAGAGCTGGTAATACAGGGTGAGGGATGGCGTCCTACACCATCATCGAAGACTGGAAGGATGTCGAAGACGGCTACGTTGTTGATGTTACCATCCGGCAAACGGAAGCTGAAAAATACCCAAGTGGGTGGGACTACGGCCTACATCTCGGGGAAGTTGGTGGTGACACCATCCTCCGATACGACAACGCCCACGAGCGGACAAAAGGCCACGAGCGCCACACCCAGGTTGGTGTCGACAACATCGAGTTTCCTGGAATGCTCGTGCTGTACGACCGTTTCAAACGTGAAGCTGAAGGGCTGTCACCAGTTTCGTGGGACTGGCCGGAGTAGGACGTCTCCAGGAGGAACACCATGCCAACGCTCAAAGTCACCGTCGGCGAACGCGACCGTCTCGATCAGCGCACGCGAAGCCGTCTCGAAGCCGCCCAGGAAGGAGAGGACCTCGACGACGCCCAGCCAGTTTTGAACTTCGGATCGTACGCTGAACTCAGCCGACTTCTCAGCCCGAAGAACCTGGAGCTGCTGGAGACGATTTCCGAACACGAACCCGAGAGCATCCGCGAAGCCGCTGAACTGGTCGACCGGGACTACAAGCAGGTTCACCGAAACCTCTCTGAACTCGAGGATATCGGTGTCATCGAGTTCGAAGGCGATGGGCCAGGCCGGGCGAGAAGACCGACGCTGACCTACGACGGTCTCGAAATCGACATTCCCCTCACCGGAGCGAACAGGAGTGCCAGCACAGCAGCACCGTAACTTCACATGGTATCTGGCCCACCTGTGTGGGCATGGTAGAACAGAGTCACCGCAGTCCGTCAGTGTCAGTCTTCTTTTGCGTCCCGGTTGTAGATCAGGAACTTCATGTCACCCTCGAAGACAGCGTCACCGTGCTGGTTCGTCACGACGCTGTCGATGGTGACCATGTCGGCGTCCTCGACACTCGAGATTTCCTTCTTGTTGATGACTTCCATCTCCATCGAGATGGTGTCGTCCATGTAGACCGGACTCGGGATATCCATGTAGTTCATTCCGAGGAACGCGTACACGGTCCGCTCGACGATGCCGGACCGATAGACGAATCCCGTCGCGAGGGTGAACGTCATCGGGCCGTGGGCGACACGACCGTCGAAGGGACCATCCTCGGCGTAATGACGGTTACTGTGTAGCTCCGTCCAGTCACCCGTGAACATGGAGTGAAGGGTGAAATCCGACTCGGTGACTGTCCGCCCGACGGTCTCGAACGTCTGTCCGACCTCGAAGTCCTCCCAGTAGTGCGGCTCGTAGCTGTATGCCATACGTGAGTTGTTTCACAGAAACAGTAAATACGTTCCGCTCGCCCGGTGATTTAAGTGAGGTCCCGAGAGACGGCGAGTATGAACGCGACGACAGACGACACAATCTTGCGACTCACGTTCGACCGGCCGGAGTCGATGAACGCCTTCGACGGCGAGGAGGCTGTTGCGCTCGCGGAGGCAGTCGAATCCGCAGACCCGGAGAGACACGACGCGATTGTCCTGACCGGCGAAGGAGACGCGTTCAGCGCGGGCGGGGACATCGAGGCGATGGCCGAGCGCGAGGAGACCCCACGCCAGTCCTACGAACGCGTCAACGACACCTACGGCCGGATGGCCGAGGCGATGTTCGAGTGTCCTGTCCCGACAGTAGCGAGAGTCAACGGCGACGCCGTGGGGGCAGGTCTCTCGATAACTGCGCTGTCGGATTTCGCGTACGCGGTCGAGGATGCGAGGTTCTCGTGTGCGTTCGTCCACGTCGGACTCGTTCCCGACACCGGCGGGTCGTATCTGCTGCCGAAACTCGTGGGGTTGCGCGCCGCGAAGCGACTGGCGTTCACTGGCGAGTTCGTCGACGGCGAGGAAGCCGCTGCGCTCGGACTGGTGACTGAATCAGTCCCCTCCGACCATCTCGACGACCGTGTTGACGACCTCGTCGAGACGCTCGTCGCCCGGCCGACCGAGACGATCGGACTCGCCAAACAGGCCATACACGGGAATCTGGGACGGCAGTGGGAGGACGCGCTGGATTACGAGACCATGCTGCAGGTACAGGCCTACAGCACGGCGGCACACGAGGATGGGGTTGCGGCGTTTCTGAACAGAGGTGAGTGAGACTGACAGACAGAAGTATGTAAAGACACTCACAATCTCCCCACAATAGCAGAGGACAACGAAAACCCGGACGGGGGTCCGGAGATGACGGCGATACGCTTTTTCTATCGGCGGTCCCATCACCGAGCATGGCAGACGAGTCCGCGCCGTCGGAGGAGCCTGCGACCGACGCGGAAGATTCCGACCCCGCAGTAGCACAGTCCACCGGCGATGACGAGGAGCAGTCCCCGACTGATGACGAGGAACAGTCAAGGACCGACGACGGCGAACAGGCCGCTGTCGACCTCGACATCGATGTTCCAGCGCCGGACATCCCCGAAGACGTCAGAAAGTACCAGAAGTTCCAGAAGATAGATGGGAGCACCTACGACCGTGCCAACGAGTTCTTGCGCGAGCGGACGTACATCACGGCGCGCGAGTGGGCAATAGCACGCCTCTGTGCGGACTTCCGGACCGAGACTGGCGTCGAGATGACGAAAATCGGGGAGAACCTTCCACACCTGGTGCCGTTTATGACCGACACCTACTCGCCACAGGCGGTCAACCAGGCGCGGTCGTCGTTCGAGGAGAAAGTCAGGAAGGCAGGGGCGACGTTTCTCTACGGCGCGATGTGTGATTTCTTCACGGCCGAGGAACTTGACGACGTGATGTACGAAACCACGGAGGTGGCGAAGTTCCTGCTCGAAGTCGAAGGCGTCGACCTCGGAGTCGAGGAGGAACTGGAAGCCGAAGACCGCATCTCCGAGGTGATGCGTAACGTGCGCGAACACAGCGTCGCGCTCAGACACGACGAGGTGACCTGCCCGGACTGTGGACATCACTTCGACGCTGGCGACGCTTCTGAGTGAGGACGTCTCCCGATTCCGTCGACCCGTCTCTCACGCACCCCGTATCCGGATGCGGAGAACGTACAGGAGTTGTCGGTCGTGGTCGACGCGACAGCCGAGTCGGAACGGACCGATGAGCAGTTTGTCGTGAGGCGCATCCGCAAGCGCTTCGAGGTCCTCGGTCGGGTTGCGCCACTCGTCGCTGATAATCTCGTCGAGTTGACCGACGATGCGCTCCTGTGCGTAGTCGTCTCGTCGGTCAAGATCGGCTTTCGCGGTCTCCGTCAGCACCCAGTCCCACGGGTTCGAACTGACGTCGGGGCGGTCAGTGCCAACCTCGTCGGTTATCTGTTCGCTCGTGTAGAGCCGTCCTTCCTGAATGTCGACTTCGCTGGTCAGCATCGCCCGCAGGTCGCTCCGGTCGAACTCGGGGTGAGTCACAGCATCGACCACCGCGTGTTCGAAAAACTCCTCGGGGCTGGTGTAACCGAGGTCCTCGAAACGATCGGCGATTTCGTCGAGAACGGTGGCGTCAATTTCGAGTGCGACCGGTTCTGCTGACGAGTTGCCTGCGTCGGTCATATACCGGTCGTCACCCGGCGGGCGGATAAGCGTTACCGTCGGGACGAGACGTTTGTCCAGTCTGCACGTTACACTCGATATCGACGCATTCGCTCTTTCGATTTTTCTTTCTGATTCTGGCGGGCCTTCCGGACGTGATTGGCGTGATCGTCTGACCACCGTCCGAATCCAGCGAGAAGGTCACGGTCGGTCTCCGCTTCGAGGATACGTTCGAGAGCGTCATTGTAGGACTCGCCCTCTCGTCGGCGCTGGTCGAGTAGCCGTTTCACTGTCTTGCTCACCCGAATCTGCTCGTCAGCTGTCATCCAATGTGGGTCGTGAGTGCGAGTCCACTTCCGACGGGTACGAGCGTCGTCTGGAACTGGTCATCAGCCCGGACGGTTTCGAGGTACGTCGCGATGCCCTGTGCGCTTTCGCCATCGAGTGGGTCGCCCGATTCGAAGTATGCGAGCAGGTCGTCGAGGTCAAGTGGGCCGCGCATCACGTTGTCGGCGACGACGACCGAACCGACCGACAGGTCATCGCGGACCGCTTCGAAGGCGTCGGCGTAGCGTTCTTTCTGGTGGTCGATCAACACCACGTCGAAGGGACCGTCGTACGTTTCGATGGTGTCCATCGCGTCGCCGTACTCGAACGTCGCCCGGTCGGTCAGGTCGGCGCGCTCGAAGAACCGCTCGGCCATGGCGAGTTCGTCCTCGTCGAACTCGGTGAGGATAATCTCGCCGTCGTTGGGCATCCCCTGCAGGAACCAGTACGCAGAGTACCCAAAGCCAGAGCCAAACTCGAAGATACGCTGTGCCTGTGTCGTTGCTGCCAGCGTTCGCAACAGCCCACCCGCGTCGGGTCCGATGATGGGGAACCCCTCCTCGGCAGCGAAGTCGGCCATCTCCGCCTGTATGTCGTCGTGTGCGGGTCCAGTCGCGCGCAGGTAGCGCTGTGCCGTCTCTGAAAGGTACATCGTCGGAAGGGTCGGCCGAGACGAGCAAGTATCTATCGCTGGTGGTGGCCTGCCGACAGAAACACACACCAATAGATAGAAAAGCACGCAGAATGTAGCCGTGGTCATGAACACGCCAACAGACCTCAGTTCGTACATTCGCGTCCTCAAGTTGGCGAGTACGCCATCGCTGCTCGAGTTCAACCAGGTCGCGAAAATCGCAGGCGTCGGTATCCTGCTCGTCGGCTTCATCGGCTTCAGCATCTTCGCGTTCATGACGTTCGTCCCAGGTGGTCCGTGATGGGAATCTACGCAGTCAAGACGACTGCGAGTCAGGAGGAGACCGTCGCGGACATGATCGTCAACCGTGAAGAAAAAGAGATTCACGCGGCGCTCGCTCCCGACTCGGTCACGTCGTACGTGATGGTCGAGGCTGACGACGACTCGGTGTTCGAGCGGATTCTCGACGAGATTCCGCACGCGCGCGGTGTCGTCCCCGGTCAGACCTCGATGGGCGAAATCGAGCACTTCCTCTCGCCAACGCCCGACGTCGAGGGTATCGCCGAGGGAGACATCGTCGAACTCATCGCTGGCCCGTTCAAGGGCGAGAAAGCACAGGTCCAGCGCATCGACGAAGGAAAAGACCAGGTGACCGTCGAACTCTACGAGGCGACGGTTCCGATTCCCGTTACAGTTCGAGGCGACCAGATTCGAGTGCTCGATTCAGAAGAACGCTAACGGAACTGTCTGGGACGTAACTTTCTCGCAACCTGCGACAGAGTCACAAGTATTTTTGTTCTCCTGTCTATTGGGTGTACAAGATGAATCTACACCACTACAGACCGCTGCTCGCGCCAGCGTCCGTATTCACGGTGTCGTTTCTGGTCTTTGGATTGGCTGTGCTGGTGCTGGTTGTTGGAGTGGTCACAACTGGAACGCTTCCGCCACTGTCTCTCGTACTGGCAGCAATTGTCCTGTTCAATCTTGTCATCTGGATGGTTGGGCCGAAACTGAACGAGTTCTTCATGCGGTTCGTATACAACATCGCGTGGATGGATTTCGGCGAGTTCAAACAATCGCATGGTGAGCGTGCAGAGCGCATGGAAGCAATCTGCGCCGAGCACGACCTGGCCACTCCCAAGATGGGGATAATCGACGATCAGACACCGATGGCGATGACGTTCGGGAGTGACCACTGGAACGCCAGAGTCGTGTTCAGTCAGGGACTTCTCGAGGTACTGGAGCCGGAAGAGGTCGATTCAGTCCTCGCTCACGAACTCGGGCATATTCGAAACCGAGATTTCATCCTGATGACCATATTGAACACGCTGCTCCAGGCAATCTTCATTCTGTATCTGTACTGTCGAGTGCTTGCACGCCGGGCAGATGATGGCCGAGCGGCGAGTCTGTTCGCAGCCACCGCGGTCGGTGCCTACGTGTTCTACGTGTTGAGCAAGTACATACAGCTCTACGTCAGCCGAACACGCGAGTATCGGGCTGATTCGTTCGCAGCGGCGTACACGAGTCCGCAGGTTCTCTCATCTGCCCTGGTGAAAATCTCCTACGGGCTTGCACGTGAAAGTGAAAAAGAAGACAGACAGCTCGATGGTGAAGACGGCTCAGCACTCGAGTCTACAGAGAAAAAGAGACGGTACAAGGACAATATCGTCGGTCCGATGAATATCATGGAGATCGACAGTACCGAGGACAAAAACATCGGCGAACTCATGGAACGGGGACAGCAAGAACACGCCAGACATGCCATGTTGTACGACGCCTACTCGCCGTGGGCGAAACTCGCAGAGCTTCACTCGACACACCCCTTGACAGGGAATCGAATTCAGTCACTCGAACAAGAACACGGTGAGACGATTTTCAACCTGGAACACTTCGCGGAGATCAACCGAGACGGGATTCGGACGATGAAGCAAACGTTCTGGAGTGACCTCAAAGTACTCAGTGCCAGATACGCTGGCGCGCTCATCGGTCTCGTCGCGACTGCCGGAATGGTTGTCCAGTCCGGTGTTGAACTGGGCACTCTCGTGTCTGGAGTCGGCCTGACCGTGTTGCTGTACGCGCTGGGTGCGTTTGTCGAGTATCGTCGGCGGTTTCCCCGAGACGAACCAGCACAGACACAGGTTGGTGAGCTGTATACGTACTTCGATGCATCCCCAGTGAAGGGTATTCCAGTGTCACTCGATGGTCATCTCCTCGGGAGGTATCCTGCCGGGTACAAGTTCACACCTGACACCACATTACGGGATGAGACTGGATTCGTGCCAACACTCTTCTCGTCCCGACTGGGCTGGCTTGGCAGACTCTGGAAGGGATGGAAACACACAGCAGAGTACGTCGGGAGTGATGCAACCGTCACGGGCTGGTACTACAGGCGGGGATCGAACAATCTGGTCCGCCAACGGGAGGT
>PUMG01000154.1 GCA_003551265.1 Halovenus sp. | reverse complement strand
TCTCACACACCATTTCGTACATGCACCTGAACTGTCGGTACATTCATTATTAATCGTTATGGTTGGTGCAACGGTTGTCTCCTTTCGGCTTCGACCCTGTACACTCTTGTGAGCGCTTTCCCAATATGTTCTATGACAGCGCTACCTGCTGCAGTTATCGGGGACGCACAGACCAGCGACTTCGGCTGGGGTGTCCTGACGGAACTCGTCGATGTCGGCAACCGGATGGCTGGGCAAGAGGGTGAGGCGGAGGGTGCAAGGGTCGTTCGCGACGCATTCGAGCGAGCGGGGCTTCGTGAGGCGACAATCGAGGAGTTCGACATTCCGGGGTGGTGGCGCAAGAACGTGACGTTACACGTCGACTCCCCACATCCTCGAACACACACGGGAAGTCACGAAGTCATCTCGTTGCCCGGGTCGCCGTCGGGAACCGTCACCGCCGAAGTGGTCGACGTCGGTGCGGGTAGTTACGACGACTTCGAACGAGTCGCAACGAACATAGACGGCGCTATCGTGATGGCGTCGAGTCAGAACCCCGAGTCAGTCACCCGCTGGATTCACCGAATGGAGAAGTACGCGAACGCCGCGACCGAAGGAGCGGTCGGATTCGTCTTCCGTAATCATATCGAGGGAGCGTTGCCACCGACGGGCGAAGTCGGATACAACAACCGCCCGGGACCGATTCCGGCCGTTGGTGTCAGCAGCGAGGTCGGTGCGCGACTCGAACGCTACGCCGCCTCCGGAAAAACCGAAGTCACCATCGACTCGCAGTGCCGAAACGAACCCGCGACCTCCCGGAACGTTGAGGCCGTGCTCGGGCCAGACGAGGGTGAGACTGTCCTCGTCACAGCACACGTCGACGCTCACGATATCAGCGACGGCGCGCTCGACAACGGGACGGGGTCGGCACTGGTGGCAGAGATCGGTCGGCTGTTGACGGCCGTCGAGGATGAACTCGACCATCCCGTCAGGTTCGTCACGTTCGGGTCGGAGGAGATTGGGCTTCGAGGTGCGTACCACTGGGCAGAGACACGCAACCTCGACGACGTGAAGTGTGTGCTCAACATCGACGGTGCAGGCTCCTCGCGCAACCTCTGGGTGAGCACGAACGGCTTCGTCGCCCTCGCGGATGTCTTCGAGGAGGTGACCGACGAGTTCGACGCGCCGCTTTCGACGACGGATACCATCTCGCCCCACGGCGACCAGTGGGCGTTCGTGCAGGAGGGTGTCCCGGCAGTCATGGCCGGCAGCACCTCCGACACCTCGGGTCGTGGCTGGGGTCACACTCACGCAGATACACTCGACAAACTCGACAGCCGTGACTTCCGGGACCTCGCAACGCTCCTCGCAGAGACGGTGTTCCGACTCGCAGACGCGGACGTGACCGTCGAGTCGAAATCTCGGGAGGTGATTCGGGACAGCATCGACGAGGGCTACGTGCAGGAGCTGAAAACCGGCGGTCGCTGGCCCTATAGGGATTAGCGTACGTCATCAGAGATTTCTCGCGGTACGTCGCAGCGAGAATTGCTGTACAGGTACGCTAATACGAGTGAGAGGGCCCACGAGGCCAGAACACCTATTTTCCTCCTGACCGTTGTGAACATATGGCAATCGCACGCCACGAGAGCGGGGTCCGGGCCGACGTCATGGCGCTGGCATCGCAGGTCCATCCGGTGTTCATGCTCCCGCCGCTTGCAGCCTCGTGGTTCGGCGCAATCGTTGCAGGCGAGTTCGGTATCGCCATCGGCTTCGTCCACATGGCAGCCATGTTCTGTGCCGTCTACACTGCTCACGTCAAAGACGGCTACGTCGACTACTATCTCCGTGGGGAAGACGACGACCACCCGATGACGGTCCGTGGCTGTCGGTTCGCGCTCGTCGCCGCAACCGCAGGATTTGTCGCCTGCGTCCTTGCCCTGTGGCTGCTGGTTGACCCGATTGCTGCGCTCGTGACGCTTCCGACGTGGTTCATCGCCTACCTCCACGCCCCACAACTGGATACGAATCCGGTGACGACAACCCTCGGCTATCCCACTGGGATTGCACTCGCAATCGTCGGCGGGTACTACGTCCAGACGAGTTCGTTCTCGTCCACAGTGGTGGGTTTCGCGCTCGTATTTCTCGTGACGCTCGCCGGCGTGAAGATAATCGATGACGAACAGGACTTCGCCTACGACCGCTCGATAGGGAAACAGACGGTCGCCGTAGCACTCGGCAGACAGCGCGCACGAACGCTCTCGTTTTCGCTCGTTGCGCTCGGAATGATTGGCGTGCTCTGGGGGACTGTCAGCGGGCTGTTCCCGCCGTCTTCGCCGCTGGCGGCGCTGGCGTTCGCCTCGGTCGCAATCGTCGCCAGCAGAGCGGGGCCGACAGTCGCCACAATGTTGCTCATCCGGGGTGCGTACGTCTTTCTCGCGTTGCTCGTCGTCGCGGTCTGGTTCCACCCGCTCTCTCCGGCGACACTGCCCGACATCACGGTTCTCGGACCGTACACGTATCTGGCAACGGAAGTGTTCTTCGGGGCGATTGCGCTGGCGTTGCTCATCTACGCGAATGCACTCCGGAGCGCTACGGTGACGATTGTCGCTCTGTATCCGATTGCCTACGTCTGGGACTGGTACACGCTCGAAGTCGGTGTCTTCGACATCACGATGCGGACGGGTTACGACCTCTTCGGCATCCCTATCGAAGAGCACATCTTCATGATCGTCGTCCCCGCGCTCGTCATCGGAATGCACGAAACGATCAAAAAGCTGTCTGCAGAGAACGAGCATGATGTGGAGACAGTCGACAGTCTGTCTGAGTGAATATATGTCAGAGACCAGTTGGTCAAGAAGCGAGGGAGCGCTAGTTGAGCGCTGACTGAATCCCCGTCGTCCAGGGGAGCAGCCACTCATCATCACCGTACCGGGTCACACACTGCAATCCCACCGGTAACCCGTCGTCTGCGTCCGAGACCGGAACCGTGACTGCCGGAACCCCGGCGTGAGTCCAGGGCAGGTTCATCACCGGGTCACCGGTCGAGTCGATACCTGCTGGTGCAGGTCCCGGCGCTGCCGGAGCGACGATGATGTCGAGGTCGTGGTCGTCCATCCGTTCGTGGAGTTCCTGACGCAGCCGACGACGGCCAGCCCGTGCTTCACACAGCGCGTCGACGGTGACCGCCCGGCCGGTTTCGAGCAGTTCCCGCGTCGCCTTCGCGTAGCGTTCCTCGTACCGGGGAGTCAGGTCACTGTGTGACAACGCTGTTTCAGCCGCGACGAGCAGTTCGTGTCGCTCGTTCACGGATTCGATGTCTGGAATACACTCGACTCGCCGGACGTCGAACCCGTCTGCTCGCAACTGGTCGACGTGACGCTCGAAGTGTGCCCGTCCCTCTGATGATGCGCTGTCGAGATACGGCCCGTCGACGACGCCGACTGTTTCGAGTGGCGGCGCGTCGTCACCCGCGCGCCAATCGTCGTAGAGCACGCCAGCGGCGAGCTGTGCCCCCTCGAAGTCCTGTGTGAAATAGCCAACAGTGTCGACAGACGGTGCGACAGGAACGACACCATCCGTGGGAACCCGGCCGTAGCTTGGCTTGACACCGACGACGCCACAGAACGCTGCCGGCCGGTTGATAGATCCGATGGTCTGCGTTCCCAGTGCGAGCGGACACAGTCCGGCGGCGACCGCTGCTGCAGACCCGCTGCTCGAACCCCCTGGCGTGTGTGCGAGGTTGTGTGGATTCCGGGTCGGTCCCGGCGAGAAGTACGCGAACTCCGCGGTGACAGTCTTACCGAGTACGAACGCGCCTGCCTTCCGCAACCGTGTGACGACTGACGCCTCCTGACCACGGAGTGCTTCGGGTGGAATTTCCGAACCTGCACGTGTCTCGAATCCCTCGACGTGGAAGATATCTTTAACGCCCACCGGAATGCCGTACAGCGGTGGCTTGCGTTCCGGAAACCGGTCTTCGAGCAGCGTACTCTCACGCTCGAGTTGTGTCCAGTCTGGAGTTGAAACGAACGCATGTACCTCCGCTTCGGCCGCAGTGAAGCGAGTCCGGATTTCGTCGAGCACGACTCCCGGTTCGCGTTGTCCACGGCGGAGTGCTCTGGCGACGTCAGCCAGCTTTGCGTCCGCGAGCAATTTGTTCATACATCACCTTCGAACGTCCACACAATGAGTTTTGAGTGTTGCCGACGAAGGAGTAGCTATGACAACTGTGGACGTGCACATGGACGAAACCGAGTGTGTCGAGTTACTCGAACGCAAGCGTACAGGCGTCATCTCGCTCGCAACGCGCCCCGAGGAGCCACCACACAGCCTGCCCGTGTCCTTCGGCTACGACACCGTCGAGTCGACGTTTTACTTCCGAATTGCGGACACACGTGACAGTGAAAAGGGCGACTTACACGACAGAGCTGCCTCGTTCGTCGTCTACGACCACGGCAGCGAGACTGAACAGTACCGGAGTGTTGTCGCACAGGGGATACTTGAGGAGACGACTGATGAGGGGATCGCGACGGAGACGCTCGATGGACTCGAACGGGTGTCGATTCCGTTCGTCGACATCTTCGGTGACCCACCGAGCGAGGTCGACTTTACATTCTATCGTCTGGTCGCCGACCAGTTGACCGGCAGAAAGGAGTCTCCGACGGAGCTGTGATAGTGAGTAGTGCGACTCTGTGAGAATGTGTGCAGGTCGCCGTTTTCACCCTGTGCGAACGACCACAAGAGTACTGATGTTCGAACGAGAACACACACGTATATGACACAACGAGTCCTCGTCCCGTACGACAGTTCAGAGCAGGCAGACTACGCGCTGGCGCACGCAGTGGGGGCGTTCACTGACGCGAAGATTGTCCTGTTCCACGTCATCGAACCGTTCGCAGACCACACCAGTGCAGCAGGATATGACGGCGCGCGTTACAAACAACGGCTGGAGACGACCGAGCAGATGCTCGAGTCGGTCGCCGACGAGTACGACGCAGACATCGAGACGGTCGCCCAGTACGGCCGTCCTGTCCACTGGATTGTACGCTACATCGAACAGAACAGCATCGACCACGTCGTCATCGGAAGCCACGGCCGCGACGGCGCAAAACGGCTGTTGCTCGGAAGCGTTGCCGAGACCGTTGCCCGCCGCTCGCCCGTCCCGGTCACGGTCGTCAGAAAGCCCCCAGACGGGGTAGAGCTACCGGAGACAATCCTCGTTCCGTTCGACGCCTCGGCCTGCGCCCGCAAAGCGCTGGTGTACGCACTCGAACAGTTCGAAAACAGCGAGGTGACGGCGCTGTACGCCGCCTACCCACCGGTCGATGGCACCCGAGAGATGGATACCGTGTTCAACGTACTCGAAGACTGGGACGAGGTACGAGCCGACCACGTCAGTTCGGTTCTGGACGTCGCCACGGAGATTGCCGACGAGCACAACCGGACCATCGAGACGTTGAACGTCGACGGAGAGCCAGCGAATGCCATCATCGAACAGGCCGACGATACCGGGGTCGACCAGATAATCATGGGGTCGACTGGGCGGGATGGCCTCTCACGACTGTTGCTCGGAAGCGTCGCCGAGGTAATCATCCGACGCGCGCCTGTCACCGTCACTGTCGTCAAATAGCGAGTTTCGAACGACCGTTCAGGTGCTCGTCATTCCACCGTCGACGACCAGCGATTCACCGTTGACGTACCCGCTCATCTCACTCGCGAGGTACACGGCCGCGTCCGCGATGTCGTCGACTGCACCGAATCGACGGAGCGGCACTGTCTGGAGGAACTCTTCTTCGCTCTCGCCCCCGATTATCGGCACGTCGTCGGTGACCATCGACGTCTCGATGATGCCCGGATGAATCGCGTTGACACGGACACCCTCTGGCCCATATTTATCGGCAAGCGAGTACGTCATCAGCCGAATCGCTCCTTTCGAGGTGCAGTAGCTGATGAAATCACCCGACCCTTCGAGTCCGGCGACACTCGACAGGTTGATGACGCTGCCGCCGCCGTCGAGCAACTGATCGATGACCGCTTGCGTGGCGAAGTACGGACCTCGAACGTTCACAGCCATCATCTGGTCGAACTCGGCTTCAGTCACCTCTGTGAACTCCTCGCCGCGGAAGATGCCCGCGTTGTTCACCAGTACGTCAGTTCCACCGAGTTCTGCAGCGGCTTCGGCCATCGCGTCGAGGTGGGCCTGCTGTGTAACGTCACACTCGACGAACACCGCCTGCTGGTCGGTCTCTGCCTGTATCAGTTCGTGTGTCGGTTCTCCGCCAGTCCGGGGTTCGGCCTGCAGATCAGCGACGACCACGTCAGCACCTTCCGCTGCAAACCGTCGACTGATTTCTCGACCGATACCACTCGAACCACCAGTGACGACGGCTACCTGCCCGGAAAGAGAATTCTCTGTCATGTTCCACCACTCTATACGCTCTCAGATATGAAAAGGTGCAGTATCGTTCTCATCATGAGAGAAGATACTCACAGACCACTGTGCTCACTGAAATTCGTCGAGCGAGTGCTGTCCTGGTTGTTCACGACGCTGGCGTCGGTGACCCACCAGTGCAGTCACGAACGCGCCGAGTCCGAGCAGGAAGATGATGAAGTTGAGTATGCCGCCGAGAATCGGAATCTGGGCCAGCGCGAGCGCGAGAAGGAGCCCGACCACCAGCGCAACAAATCTGTGCTGTCTATCGAAAAGCGAGAGTATCCAGGCCCCGAGTGCGAACCGACCGTAGACGAGACCAACCCACAGAACGAGCGCAAACAGAACGGCACCGCCGAGGACGAACGGGATGCCGATAATCGTCAACGCCACAATGAAAAACAGTATCGGGACACTCACGAGGAATGCAAACCCGACTGCGCCGCTTCTGAGTGGGCTGTCTGTCACGGTGTGTGCAACCCGGTTCGAGAAGTTCGGAGCCAGAAGCAACAGCAACGTCCCGAGGATGAGGTTGAGAACGAACGCGCTGAGCGCGAACGCCCAGGTTGCAAACGGCTGAATGTCCGAGACCAGTCCCGCCCCGAGCGAGCGGTCTCTGGTAATCTCGCCTGCAACCGCATCGAGATTGCCACTCAAACTTCCGTCGTAGGTGAGCGAACCTGCGATTTCGGCGTTGTCGCCGAGCTGAATGGTATCTGCCCCGATTGTGGTGTCGCCGTTCACCGTCCCGTCGATACGGATGTCTGCGCCACCGATCGAGAGCGGCCCGCCGACCGTTGCTGTCTCCGTGATGTGGAGTGTTCCGACTCCAGCGGAGACCTCGCCACCGACGGTTCCTTCGATACGCAAGCTCCCGGCAGCGACACTGATGTCTCCCTCGACAGTGCCACCCTCTGCGACGACAACATCCCCGGCGAGTGCCGAAACGTCACCTGTTACCGTCCCTTCGACAACAACCGTCCCGTAGATGCCGGTGATGCTCGAGACCGTCTCGTCGCTCTCGACAGTGACGACCCCCTGCACACCGGATTCGGCAGCCACGATTCCGGGGACAAACACGACCGCTGCAACGAGTGCAAGACAGAGCGTGATAACTCGCCACTGGTGGGTCTGCATACTGTACGTACGACGACCAGCATCTTAACTGCGAATACCACGACGCATTTGGCACTCACCTCGCTCGTGGTCTCTGAATCCAGAACAACTCGTCTGCTGGTGTCTGATACTCGGGGCGGATCTTCGCCGAACCAGTCTCACTCTTCGAGAACGGCTCCGTCAGTCTCCTCGACAGGGTCGTCTCTGTCGGCGCGCTTTCGGACGTCGACGCGGTAGTGTTCGAGGATGTCACGCCCGAGCAACAGCGGGTAGTTCATGTGTGAGCGGTCCTCGACGCTCGCCGTCACGGTGTGTTGACTGCCACCGATACCGATGACGAGGTCGACGACCGGCCGGGTCTTTCCGCCCCTGACGCTCCCGGATTTCACGCGCGTCATGCTCTTTATCGGACCGGCCCCGATTTCGGCGGCAAGTTTCGTGTCGATACTCGTCCGGGTGGCACCGGTGTCCGATTTCGCCACTGTCTGGGTCGACCCCGAGGTTCCGGTCACCACAACCTCCTCGATGAAGCCGATAACTGGCGTCTCCCCCGGATTCGTCCGTGGCTTCGGGGCCGACGCCGGTCGGGAATCGTCGAGCGTCTTCGACACCCGCCTGACCTCGTCCTCGTCGACGCTGCCGCCCGCTCGCTCGATTGCCAGTTGTGCGATGTAGGGTGCAGGAGAGACACCAGTCGCCTCGAACAGTCCCTTGAAGCCAGCAGTCGGGTTGACTTCGAGGACGTACCAGCCGTCGTAACCCTCGACCAGGTCGACGCCAGCGTAATCGAGGTCGAGAACGTCGGCAGCGTACAGCGCGGTCTCGGCTGCCTCCTCGGGCATGCTATCGCTGGCATCCTCGACCGCCCCGCCGAGTGCGACGTTCGTTCGCCAGTCCCCCTCGGGTGCGTAGCGGTACATCGCCCCGACGCTCTCGTCACCGACGACGTAGACACGGAGGTCGCGGTGTCGCTGGTCGTCGCGGTCGATGAGTCGCTGTAAGAACGCCTGCCGGTTTCCGACCTTCGGGTTGACGTACTCCGTGAGGTCGACCTTCCAGGTTCCCCCACCGTGGGTTCCGATGGCCGTCTTGTAGACTCCGACCTCACCGAAGCGTTCGCGTCCCTCGTTGAGTCGGTCGTTCGAGAGCGCGAGCAGCGCATCCGGAACGCGGATGTTCCAGTCCGCCAGCGTCGCCGCGGTTGCGAACTTGTGAATCGCCGCCAGCACCGCATCGGGTTCGTTGAGCATCGGACGAATTCGCTTGAACGTCGACGCCAGCCCCAGATGTTCTGCCGGGGCCTCCGTGTTCGAGAGCAACAGGCGGTTGGCGATGATGTCCACATCCGGCTCGACGGTGACCGTGCCCTCGTCGATGCTGATGGCGGTGTTCTCCGTCCGGAGCCAGATTCCCTCGTGTCCGAGGTCGTCGATTGCGTTCAAAATAGCCTTCGTCTCCTTGCTGTTGTGCAACGACAGTACGCCCACCCGAATCCGTTCGTCTGTCATACAACCGTGTTCTGAAGCCGACTGCATAGATTTGCCGATGCACTCTGATGACGGTCAGAGAATACAAATACCCCGTCGACATAGGCTGTGCGTATGACGGCAGACGGGGCGTTCACCTACAACGGC
>PUMG01000351.1 GCA_003551265.1 Halovenus sp. | reverse complement strand
CACGAAGCGGAAACAGCACGGGCACAGGGGGTTCTCGAGAGGTGTTCAGGCGTCACTGTCATCAAACGTGGTGAACACGGTGCGCACGCGAGTCGAGACGGCGAACAAATCTCCCACCCTGGCTATCCGGCGGACGTCGTCGACACGGCTGGGGCAGGCGATGCGTTCGCTGCTGGCGTTATCGCAGCACGCCTCGACGGCGAACCACTCGAATCTGCGCTCGCAGTCGGGAACGCCTGTGGGGCGCTGGCAACACAGTCGAAAGGGACACACACCACGCTGTCGTGGGAGGATGTGACTGCAATCCTCACATCCGGTTGACGTTACTCGGGAAGCTCTCTGAGAAGATACTCGAACTGCTGTCGGTACCGCACTTCGGCCCGTCCGCGGGCGAGACCCGAGAAATCGGCGAACGCGGCGTCGAAGCCAACCATGCGCCACAGCAGTGTTGCGAAGTGATAGAGTCTCCGACGCTGTTCGAACCCCTCGTCGGGGTCGAACGCCCGGTTCTCGCGGTATCCCTCGTAGAGTCGGTTGCGGAGGTGTTCGCGGGTGGCTCTGTCACGGAAAGAGGGGTCGATGAACAGAAAATCGGTCCGGCAAATGTGGTACTCGGGGTCGGCCGCGAGCGCGAACTGCCAGTCGAGAACGGCGGAGATAGGGCGTTCGCCCTCGTCGTCGAACATGACGTTCGCCGGTCGGAAGTCATCGTGAACGAGGCGTGGGACCGGCGAGCTCTCTATTATCGGGAGGTTATCGTCGAATCGCTGGCGTGCGGTCGTCTGAAGGTTCTCGAACGGCGTCCCATCCAGTTGGTCGATATAGCCGTGAACGATGTCAGCGAAGAACTGCTGCCAGTCCCACGAGAAGTTGTCGACGATGAGCCGACCGTCTTGCAGTGCGAGCTGTCCGAACCCCTCGAACCCAATCTCGCTGTGCATGTCCCCCAGGATACTCCCGGCGTGTTCGATGACCGCCTCGAACGTCTCCGGGGAGAAGTCGCTCAACAACTCGACGAGGTTCTCGCCGGTGACACGCTCGGTGACGAAGTAGGGCTGGACGTCGAGTTCGGGTTCCTCTTTGAAGACGAGAATCCGGGGCACAGGAATGTCGGTTCGGTCTGCGACGAACTCGTGGAGGAACGGTTCGAGCGCGAAGCCAGGGTCGTCTGCCTGGAACTTCACGACGACTTCGTACTCCTCACCGCGATAGCCGAGTGTGACGAGAAACACCTCGCCCTGATGGCCTGCAGTCGGGCGCTCGAACGTGAAGTAGTCGTAGTCGGGTCCCGACTCCCGCATGACGGCATCGATGTCCTGTTCCGGATTCGACACACGCGAGGGTTCGAGAGTCGACAAGATAAGTTCCTCCCTTTGGAAGTTGCCTGTTTTCTTATACTCTCCGGTGGTACTATGTTCGAGGATGCCCTCTCCTGATATCGATGGATCTCGGTTGTCTCATCTGGGATTTCGGCGGGACGCTCGCGTTCCGTGAGGGAGGGTGGTCGAAAGCCTGCGCTGACGTCTTGCGGCGTGAGAAGTCGTCGTATGACGTCGACATCGCGGATGTGCGGCCACACCTGCAGGAAGGGTTTCCGTGGCACACTCCGAATGAACCGCACACCGACATTTCGACCTCAGAGGAGTGGTGGGAACAGCTCTATCCTCTGTTCGCCGACGCGTTCGAAGCTAACGGCGTTCCCCCGGCACGAGCGCGGTCACTGGCGGAAGCGGTCCGCCCGGTGTACCTCCAGAACGACTGGCACCTGGTCGACGACACCGTCCCGACGCTGTCTCGTCTCTCCGCACGTGGATGGACGCATCTGATTCTCTCGAATCACGTTCCCGAGCTAGAGGCGATTGTTCGCAGTCTCGGACTGGCAGACCACATCGACCGAGTCTACACGTCTGCCCATCTTGGGTACGAGAAACCGCACCCGAAGGCGTTTCAGCCGATTCTCTCGACGCTCGAAGCGGAAACGACGGTGTGGATGGTCGGTGACAGCTTTCGGGCGGACGTGCAGGGTGCTTCGAACGTCGGCGTATCGGGTATTCTCGTTCGCAACGAACATCCAGAGGCGGCTTACACCTGTGACACGCTCTCGGAAGTGGCTGAGATTCTGAACGAGTGATTCGAACTCAGCGGGGCGTTTCGACACCCCACTTTTCCATCGCTCGCTGGAGTTCGGGACAGTCTGCGGCGGCAGTTTCGATTGGCGTCCCCGCAACAGCAGCGTCGACTGCTCGCCGAAACGCAACCGCGCCTGCGTGTGTTCCGTCGGGATGGCCGTGGATGCCACCGCCTGCCTGCACACAGATGTCCGTCCCAAGCGTCTCCACAAGTGGGTCGATCAGGCCGGGGTGGAGTCCGCCTGAGGCGACCGGTAACACGTCCGAGAGTCCGTGACAGTCGCCGTGGAGCCAGTCGTTAATTCCACGTGTGTCCTCGTTGGCGAGTTTACCCAGTCCTGCCGTGCCCGTGTGGATGTGGTCGACGCCACAGAGACGGGCAATCTGTGCGATAACGCGCATCGAGACGCCGTGGGTCGGAATCCGGTCGAAGGCGGCGTGCATCGCCCGATGAGCGTGGATGGCGAGTCCGTGGTACTCACACCGCTCGCGAACCTGCTGGAGTGAACTCCAGCCTGTTGTGATGATATCGACCATGACGAACTCACAGCCGTGTTCGGCAGCGAGGTCGACCCGTTCGAGCATCTCGGTCCCATCCGCGGTGACGTTCAGCAGGTAGCTCTTCGTCTCGCCGGTTTCATCCTGTGCACGGTCACGCTGTGCAAGGCTCTCTATCAACCGGTCCTCGAACGGGTTGAACGACTGGTCGGTCAGGTTTTCGTCGTCTTTCAGCAGGTCGACGCCGCCAGTCCAGGCGTCGTAGCCGACCTGTGCGTGCTGGTCCGTCGACAGCCCAACCTTGGGTTTCGGAACGGTCGCTGTCACGGGTCGCCCACCTGCGTCGAGGAGTTCGGTTCTGACCGCCGTCCCGTACTGTGGTCCCGGGAAGCTCTGTGTGAGTCTGGCGGGCCACTCACAGTCGAGCAGTCGGATTCGGTCGACGGCTTTCATCCCCATGATATTGCCAGCGATGCACGAGAGTACCTGTGCCATATTACCCGGTTCGAACAGCGCATCGGGGTAGGCGACGGTTATCTCCCCCGTGTCCTCGTCGATGGCGCAGGCGGTCGCCGAGAGGTCGCGAACCGAACCCTCGACGTGGAGTTCGGCCCACGTTCCGTTCGAACTCTCACTGGCGACACGACTCGCTGCAGCCTCCCAGTCGATTCCGTCTGCGGGTTCGATGAAGAACGTGCAGACGAGGTCCGTCTCCTGTGGCTCGTACGCCGTGTCGAGAAAGTCCTCGTAGGTGATTCCCATACGTCCTACTTCAGCGCTTGGACACTTATACCGGTCGACGGAACAATTGATTCGACACCGGGGAATTTAACCGGCCACCACACCCACGGAGCGTATGCTCTCGTTCATCGGACTCGGGCTGTACGACGAGCGCTCGATAACGCTCCGGGGGAGAGACACACTCACTGAGGCGGACAGCGTCTTCGCCGAGTTCTACACCAGCCGTCTCGTCGGGACGACACTCGACCACCTCGAAGCCCTCCACGAAACCGATATCGAGGTTCGTGACCGAGCAGGCGTCGAACAGAACCCCGAGCCAATACTCGACGCTGCCGAGACCGGACACGCCGCGTTTCTCACCGCCGGGGATACGATGATTTCGACCACGCACGTTGACCTGCGGATGCGTGCACACGAACGCAACATCGAGACGCGCATCGTTCACGGAACGACCGCCCAGACCGCTGCGAGTTCACTCACCGGGTTGCAGAACTACCGCTTCGGAAAAGCCACGACTCTCCCGTTCGAGGAGACCCACGGCGGCGTCCCTGACAGCGTTCTCGCGACAATTCGCGAGAACCGAACACGCGACCTCCACAGCCTCGTCTATCTCGACATTCACGCCGACGAGGAGCGATTCATGACCGGTGACGTCGCTGCCGAATTGCTAACAGAGCCACTGGAGAACCCGCTTGGCGTCGTTATCGGACGAGCAGGAAGCGACGACCCGGTGGTCAGGGCAGACCGCCTCTCGACACTCGGGAAAGAATCGTTCGGAGCGCCACTACACCTGCTGGTGATTCCAGCAACGTGTCACCCGCTCGAACGTGAGAGTCTCCAGACGTTTGCTGACGCTCCACAGAGTGCGTTCGAGTGAGACTGATAAGTGAATGGCAACGAGCGAAGCGACCAGCTAGTCCGCTGCTTCGACTTCTGGCGGTTCACGCTCGACACGCAACGCTTCGGCGAGGTCGATTTCCTCACCTGTCAGCAGATACAGAACCTCTTCGACGGGCTGCATCACCTCGGGCACCTCACGGACGACCAGCCAGAAGATGACGACCATCGCGACGACAGAAGCGCTCTGTGCGATGATACGGTCCGCCCAGATGTACGACACCCGGAGTTCGTTCTCCAGCGCGAACAGCGTCATCGTCAGGTCAGGGGCGAAGTGGGCGTACTGGTGACCGAAGCTGATGCCGATGAAGACGTTCCTGACGATGTTGAGCACGTAGATGATCGGCAGCGCAATCGCGAGCGCTTTGAGTTTCCGCCAGGGAGAAGCCCGCACAGCCAGCACGAGACCGGCGATGACGGCCATGCTTCCGATGCCGGTACACGCCAGGATTATGGTGTAGGTGATTGTGCCACCCCCGTCAGTGAAGAAGACGAACGAGTTCTCGAAGGCGAACTCCTTGCCACTGATTTCACGGTCCAGATTGTAGCTAACTCCTTCCGGCGCATACGGCTCGGCTTCTGATAATTCTGTGACAAGGGGTGGGTTGTACCCGATGAGGTTCATCGCCCACGCCGTGTGACCAGTCACGAGCAACACGAGCTGTTCACGAAGCGTCGAAATCATCAGGAAGGGAACGTAAACCAGGCCCATCAGCGGAATCGCCCGCGAGAGCGTAAAGAGAGTATCACGTCCCGAAAAGAGCACTCTGGCGACGAGCAAGGACAGTGGAACCGCAAGCACCGCGCCAGCACCCCGAATAATGCTCTGGTCCTCGACGAAAAAGGGATAAATCAGCGCGAGCCAGAAGGCCGCGAACAGCACCCACGCGGCGACGAACACTGGTCGTGCGTACTCCCGGTCAACGAAATCGAGGGCAACAGCGAGCAAGAAAACAAACAGCGTGAGCCAGCCGACCGGCTCAGCGAACGAGCCGAGCTGTGAGAGCAGGGCCGCAAACTCCTCGAGCATTGAGAGTGTCTACTGGATTCGACAGTATAGGTTTTGTCGTTGTGTGTGCCGACCGTACCACCGCGTTACTTGAACATCGGCGTTACCACTGGCCGATGTCCGCATCGTCACTGGCTGACGTCGATATCGCCACTGGCTAGCGTGAGCGTCGCCACTGGCTGTCGGGCGTGAAAATATGAGAAGGTGTCGCAGGGCCGGAGCGAACTCCGGTAGTTAGTTACTCGTTGAGCTGGACCTGGCGGCGGACTGCCAGGAGCGCAGCACCGAGGAACGCGAGCAGAGCGACGATGACACCGAAGCCAGCACCGTCGTCGTCGGCGTCGTCAGTGTCGTCAGGGTCCGGCGTCGGCGTCGGCTCGTCCGGCGTCGGCGTCGGCTCGTCCGGCGTCGGCGTCTCTTCCTCGTCGATGGTGAGCGTGCCGGTCAGCTCGTCACCGTCGATCCAGACGCTGTGGGTGTACGTACCTGGTTCGAGGTCCTCGGTCTCTGCAGTGAACGAGAGGTCGGCGGATTCGCCACCGTCGAGTTCGACCTCTTCGAAGTCGATGGTCTCACCGTCGATGCGGAGTTCGGCAGTTTCGATGCCCTCCTCCTCACCGTCGTTGGTGATGGTGGCCGTCACGTCGACCGCTGGGCCGGGCTCGTCGAGTTCAGCAGTCTGTGGGTCGAGGTCACTCAGGCTGAACGACGCTGGCTCTGGTGGGTCCTCGACAGTGACCATGGCAGTCCGCTGGACTGGCTCACCGTCCTCTTCGTACGCGCGGTCCTCTCCACGGTAGGCGGTGAACGTCACTTCCTGGTTCGTTTCGAGGTTCTCATCGAGCGAGATGGAGATGCGGTTCTGCTCACCGGCTTCCAGCGCGGGGCTGGTTCCGATGCGCTCACCGTCGGCGTAGACGCCGATGAAGCCACCCTGCGTCGAGTTGAACGTCTCAACGAAGACGCTGGTACCAGTCGACTCCTGGTCCTCGACAACGAACTCGTTCACGACAGGCGCGTCGCTGATGACGCCAGGCACTTCCTCACCGTCGGTCAGGAGCTCGCCGTCACCGGCGCGCGTGATGCGCACGTTGAAGTTCGTTCCTTCAACAGTCTCACTGAAGTCCTCTTCGATGGACCACGTGTTGGGTGCGTTCGGGACGTAGTCGACGTCGTCAGACTGGACCTTGAAGAATGGGTCCTCCTCACCGGATGCTGAAGACATGCGGACCGTCAGGTTCGCACCAGCGGCGACGTTGGTCTCACCGCCGATTTCGACATCGTCAGACCGTGGGACTGCGAGCACTTCGCCGTCCATGTCGATGGTGGCGGTGTCAGCACGGAACTCCCACAGGAGGCTGTCGGTCTCTGTGGATGCACCGTCTTCATCGAGCCCAACGAACGGGAGGTTCGATGGGTAGTCGAGGCGGTTCGGTGAGACAGGCTGGACCGTCCACGCGCTGGACAGTTCGTCACCTGGGCTCAGTTCCCGGTCCTCGGTCGGGTCGAATGGGTTGAAGACGAGGTCTTCGTCATCCGCGTCGAGGAGGATTGGGATGTAGTACTGGTTCAGGTTGCCGGATTCGTCGACACCGGCGAAGACACCCTCACCGCGGTCTTCGAAGTCGACCGTGTACGGCTGCTGGTTCGGTCCGGGGTCAGCCTGGTTCGTCGTCAGGTCGATCAGGTCCTCCTCCGGTCCGAGTCCGCTGCCGAAGTTGTTGTTCCGGACGTGGTCTGTCGCGAAGAACGCGTCACCAACGTCGTGGTCACTCGTGCGGTCGAGGATCGGTGCTGCGGCAGCTATCGGGTCAGCAGCACCGTAGTTGTACGTGCCGTCGTCCTCATCGTACTCTGCTTCGAGCAGGGCGGCCTCGTGGAGAACGCCTTCGAGACCGGTGCTCTCGATGTCGAGCAGGAGGAAGTCACGGTCCGCGATAGTGCCATCTGCTGGCGTGACGAGTTCATCGTCAACTGCATCGCGGATGTCCTCGACGAACACGGGTTCGAGTTCGTCGTCAGCAACACCGGGTGCCGTCCACACGGTGAAGTTCTGCGTGCCACGCTCGTCGAGTCGCGCAATCGAGCGGTCGTCTTCGAGTGCTTCGTGCCACGGCTCGTCACCGGCCGTGCTCACGAGGTCGTAGCTGGCCGATGCGAGGACAGCACCTCCATCAGCGCCACCGCCGTCGAGGTCCACGATAGCGTCGTCAGTGTGGACGTCGATGGCTGCGTCGTCCTCGTCAGCGACGAGGAATCCGTGGTCACGGTGTTCGGTACCGAACTGGAACGTGTTCAGCAACACGGTCGCAGAGCCGCTTCCGTCAACGTCCTCTACCGTCACGTTGACTTCGACGGACTGGCCTTCAGCGCGGTCACCGAACGTCAGCGTACCGACGTTGGTACCCTGGAATTCGAGTTCGATTGGGACGATGTCACCGCGTGCGTAGCTGTCGTCACCCGGAGTCGGTGACGCGATGGTCACTTCCTCGTCGAGTTCTTCGAGCACTTCGATTTCGGCGGAGTCAGATGCTGTCGTGTCCGTCACGTTGAACAGCAGCGTGTACTCACCGGGGTCGAGTGGGTTGCCGTCGATGTCAGCTGCCTGCACGGGGACGTTCTCTTCGAAGTCACCGAGGTCGCTGAGGACATCGACCGTGTAGTCGTTGCCATCCTCATCGATAGCGGTGATAGCGAGGTCGTAGCCCGAGCGGACGGAGTCGATCTCACCGAGGACGAACGTCTCGTTGGTGGTCACCTGGGGCGACACACCGTCAACCGAGAACGGGTCCTGCACGGCGATTTCGAATCCGAATCCGGGCTCCTCGTCGAGGTCATCCAGCGACTGGCCGGACTCGTAGCGAGCCTCGTCAGTCTCGAGGATGTACAGACCGGAGTCGAACGCACTGGTGCGCACGATGAGCAGGTTGTCGCTCACAGAGCGGATCTCACGCTCGAGGTCGCCGACAGAGCGGTCGTCGCCCGTGCCGTCGACGTTACGGACCTGGTAGTCCTCGCCCAGCGTGAAGTCATCACTCTCGAAGACGAGTACCTGGCCTTGCCACTGGGTTGGCGTGTCGCCTGGGTCCTCAATGTCAGCGTCGCGTGGGACAACGTTGACAGCAGCGTCGTCAGATGCGACGATGTTGTCTTCGTCAGCATCGTCGATCTCAGCAACGTCGTGGACTGCAGCGACGAGCGTCTGGCTCTCTTCGAGGTCGACGTCAACCGTCGTATCTTCGATGCTCTCACCGGCGTCGAGCGCCATGTTACCGATAACTTCGTTCGGGTCATCTGAGGCGTCGAGCGTCCAGATGGCGAGCTGGCTGTCCTCGTCTGGGTCAGCCTGAGCCTCCTCGATGAAGACCGTGTCACCGAGGCTGTCCTGGTTCGGGAACGTGACCGACGCGTCACCCGGCGGCTCCGGGTCCTCGTCGACTGTCAGCGTCCAGGTGGCAGACTGGTCGTCGTCAGTTGCGACGAACCAGTCGTAGTCACCCTCGTCCGCGGGTGCTTCCGCACCAACGGTGACGGTGTCTTCCTCACCCTCGTCGAGCGTCAGTGGCTCGCTGTCGGCAACGTCACCCTCGAAGTTGAAGACGACATCCTGCGTGTCTTCCTGCGCACCCGTGTTCTCGACCGTTACGTCGGTCTCAACGTCTGCGCCGGGTTCAACAGCGAAGTCACCACTTGGGTCAACGTCGACGATCTCGAAGTTGGCTGGGTCCGGTGCGTCACCAACGGTGATGCTACCAGCAACGGAGCCGAACGTGACGTCATCAACTGGGTCACTGAAGGTCGACTCGGCGTCGTCGAGTTCGATGTCGGAGACGTCACCGTCTGCGGCGCCGTCGTCAACTTCGAACGTGAACGTCGCGGCCGTCAGCGGGACGGATTCACCAGTTGCCTGAGCAACGTTGGCAGT
>PUMG01000129.1 GCA_003551265.1 Halovenus sp. | reverse complement strand
TTCGTCGAAGAGGAGAGTACAGTCGAACATCTTGGAACTGTTCTCACCGGCTGGGAGACCACCGAGACGGGAACGATGGCTGGACGACCCGAGCGTGAGCGGGTGATTCTCGAACTCAGACACCGCCACCTGCCTGTACTGGATGAGACCGGGCTGGTGACGTACGATGACCACAACCAGCGCGTCAGCATCGAGAATATCGACCCGTCAGTCAGAGACCTCATCTGCCAGAGCGTCGAAACGGAAGAGGTGTCTCGTTCGTCGCATGCTTGATTCTCTTCTCGCCAGCGTCCGAGACCACAGCAGGCAGTTTACAGTGTATCGAGGCGACGAACAGACGGACCTCGAAACGCAGTTTGCCGCCCACAGCGTCGAAATCGCCCATCGACAGCTACCCCCACACGGACCAGAGCCGTTCGTCATCATAGAGGAAGATGGCGAGTTCGCAGGCACAGTCCCGGTAGCGCGTCTGGAGAGACTGCTTGAACCACCGGTCGTTCGCCCACCAGAGCCTGACGACGTCTCAGAAGGATACCGCGTGCTGTTCGAGTTACTCGATGAGACAGTGTTCACGGCGATGGAGCGTCGTCAGTTGCTCGCGGTCAGTCGAGAGATCGAAGAGCGGGCATTTCGCACGGGAGCGGGGACACTCAGGGTCGGGTTTCAGACACTCTCGGCGTTCGAACCGCAGGTCGAGGTGTACCGGACGCTCGCGACCGACACTGCGCTCGATATCCATATCTATGCCGTCGACGACTGGTCGCCCCCACACATTTCGGGCGTGACCTACTACGACTACGCGGAGAATACCCACGAGCGATACTGGGTGCTCGCGTTCGATGGAGGGGGCGATGAGAGTCGAGCGTGTGGGCTTGTGGCACAACAACGAGGCGACGAGTACGACGGGTTCTGGAGTGACGACCCGGCAGTGGTGGCGGACATCACAGCAGCACTCACAGACGAGTAGTCGGATACACTCAAACAATTCCCACCTGTCTCTCGCCACTCTGGACCCACATCAACCGACACCACAGCAGATAAGCACGACCCACCCGTTAGTTGAGATATGAAGCTTCGGAACGTACTCGTTGCAGCGGCTGGCACCGTTGGAGCGACAACACTCGCAAACCGATTGCTCGCGTCTCAGGCCGAGGAGTTCGAACCGCTCCTTCCCGGTGACCAGGGAACGTACCGCTGGCGCGGCTTCGACGTTGCATACACGGAACTCGGTGACCCTGAAGACGACGACGTGTTGCTCTTTCACGGCATCAGCGCGGCCTCTTCGAACCACGAGTTCTGGGCTGTCGCCGAGGCGTTGAGCGAGGACTACCACGTCATCGCACCGGATCTGCCCGGATTCGGTCACTCTGACCGGCCACCACTGCTGTATTCGGCGTCGCTGTATACGACGTTCGTCCGAGACGCCATCGAAGAACTCGGAGACGAACCGACCGTCGTGGGGGCATCACTGACTGGCGCATACGTCGCAAAGGCTGCAGCAGACGCCGACATCAAAGAAGCCATCCTCGTCTGTCCGACCGAGACGACGATGGGTGAGCGACGAGTCTGGTTGCGAGCGCTCTTTCGGTCTCCGGTCGTTGGCCAGGGGCTGTTCAACCTCATGGTGAGCAAGCGCTCTATCGAGTACTTTCAGGCCGACCACGGCTACTACGACATGGAGGCGTACACTCCCGAAATGCTCAACTACGAGTGGCTGACGGCCCACCAACCGGGAGCCCGATTTGCTCCCGCATCGTTCGTGAGTGGATTTCTCGACCTCGACGAGGACCTCGGTGAGTTGCTCTCTGCTGTCGAAGCACCTGTCACGCTCGTCTGGGGTCGAAACGCTGAAACGGTGCCCCTCTCACGTGGCCGGAGCCTCGCCGAAGAAGTGGATGCAAGCCTGGTCGTGTTCGACCGGGCGAAGCTCCTGCCACACGCTGAACACCCCAAACAGTTCGTCGATGTCGTCACTGGTGAAGTTGCCGTCGATAGCACTCAGTGACCGAATCCAAACCCCTACCGACTGTTAGAACGAAACATTCCGTTCGTCCGACGGTCCACGGTCCGTCGTCATCGGGTTGCGTCCGCGGTCATCGTAGAACTTCCGGCCGATGTATTCGTCGCTCACGTTTCCGTAAATCGTATTGAACAGGTCCCGTGAGGATTCGAAGGACTCTCTGTTCAGGGGTTCGAGAACCGACCGGATGGTTTCTGAATCGCTTGCATCAGGCGCTTCTATCTCGACGTGGCCCTCCTGTTCGAGAACCGTGTCGAGTTCGACCGGATACGTGAGAGTCGTTTCGAGGTGTTCAGGCAGCTCCGAGAGCAGCATACGGACCGGTTGGTGCGTGACCTTTTTGTTATAGAGTTCTGAACCACGATAACGTCCTGTTATCCTCAGAGCCGAAAGCTTATTACAGCACACCCACAGCCCACAGCCGAGAGGCGAATAGGATCGCCTTACCGACCAGAGAATGTACGACGCTGATGACCCACGGCTGGCGGACGAACACGTTCGAACTGTGAGCACTGCGGATGGGGCGGTAACCCTTGTCGGTGTGGTTCATGACCACCCTGCGAGCAAATACCGTGTCCGGACGGTCGTCGCCGACCGAGAGCCTGCTGTGCTCGCGCTCGAGCTTCCACCGCTGGCACTCCCGCTGTTCGAACAGTACGCCCGCGACGAACGCACACCACCGGTTTTCGGCGGAGAGATGAGTGCAGCGATTCAGGCGATGTCAGGGGATAAGATAGTCGGTATCGACGGACCGACTGTCGGCTTCGTCAGACAACTGGCCGAAACGCTCTACCGGGAGAACGCGTCCCTCGACACAACCCAAAACGTGGCCAGTGGCTTGTTCTCGGTGACGAAGCAGACGATCCGGTGTTTCACCGCAGCACACCTCGCCGCCGCCACGGGTCTCCAACTCGAAGTCGATACACCAATCGTCTACGAGACTGACTGGCACGACGACCCGGAGACGCAGGCCGCAGATGAACGGAGACACCTCAACCGTGCGAGTACGATTCTCGGCGCGCTGGAGACTCCTCGTGCGATGTGCATCCGAGACCAGTCTCGAGAAGCCTACATGGCCGGACAAATCGAGCAACTCTGTGCCGAGGGCGACGTGGTCGCAGTCGTTGGACAGGACCATCTCGACGCCATCATAGACCTACTGACCGAGTGAGGGTGCGATTCTCACCGTATTACTATCGTTCGCGGGTCGAAACCACCGCGATATGTCCGATTCGAGCGGTGGCCGGACTGGCAACGCCATCGAGGAGCGAGTGCAGGAGAGTCGACTGAAGCTCTGGGTGTTGCTAGAGATGGACCGCGTTCGTCTCACCGGGCTGTTGACACTGGTCGTGTTCTCCACGCTCGTCGTACTGGGTGTCGTCGACCCCACACCGTTTCCCGACGAGGAAGCAATTGTCGCGCTGTTCGAGGCGCTGGTAACGGCAGTCATCACTGGCGTTACCGTTGTCGTCACCATCAACCAACTCGTTCTCTCGCAGGAACTGGGGTCTGTCGGTGACCAGCAGGAACGAATGGAGGGCGCACTGGCGTTTCGTGAGGACGTTGAATCCGCTCTCGGAGAGTCCGCGAGTCCTGGTGACCCGGGCCGATTTCTGGCGGCACTCCTCGCAGAACTCGACCAGCAGGCTCGTCACCTCACGAACGCCAGCACCCCAGACACACAGCACCAGCGTGCCATCGAGAGCCTGGTGGACGAACTCCACGAGAGCGTCGAATCTGTTGAGACACGACTCGAACACGCAGAGTTCGGTAGCTTCGAGGTGATTTCAGCCGCGCTGGATTTCGAGTACTCGTGGATGCTTCAGGAGGCCCGACGGCTGCGCAAGGAGTACGCCGATGCGACCAGTGAAGCGGACCAGGCTGCACTGGAGTCGATTTCGGAGCTTCTGCAGTTGTACGGGGTGAGTCGAGAACACGTCAAGACGCTCTACTTCCAGTGGGAGCTAATCAACCTCTCGCGGGCAGTGCTCTACGCTGCAGTTCCCGCACTCCTCGTGAGCGCGGCGATGATTCTGTACGTCGACACACTGGTTTCAACTGGTGGAGTGATACTCGGTGTCAACACCCTCGTCTGGGTCACGAGCGCAGCGACAGCCGTTGCCGTGTTACCGTTCGCGCTTCTCCTTGCGTACGTCCTGCGGATTACAACAGTTGCCAAGCGGACGCTGGCCATCGGCCCGTTCGTGTTGCGGAGTACGAACCGAGATACCAGGAACGATTACTGAGCGGAAGTATTTATCTTGCTGTGCAGAGTGTGCTGATAAACAGATGCGCGCAGCAATCCTCCGCGAGTACGGAGAACCGCTCGACATCAGAGATGTGTCAGCACCCGACCCAGGACCCGACGGTGCAGTCGTCGCCGTCGAGGCGTGCGGGCTGTGTCGGAGTGACTGGCACGCCTGGCAGGGTCACGGCGAGTGGAACGACGACCGTGTCCCGCGAGGGCAGATTCTCGGACACGAGCCCGCAGGTAAAGTCGTCGCAGTTGGCGATACCGTCGAACGCATCGACGAGGGAGACACCGTCGTGGTCCCGTTCTCGCTGGGTGATGGAACGTGTCACCGCTGTCGCTCGGGGCAGGGAAACATCTGTCAGGATGGGTTCGCGCTCGGCTTCGAACCGGACGCGCCCGGCGCGTTCGCCGAACAGGTGGCAGTTCCGGCAGCTGACTACAATCTCGTTCACCTGCCCGACAGTCTCAGCCCGCGTGCTGCTGCCGTCCTCGGGTGTCGGTACATGACAGCCTACCACGCGCTCACAGAACGAGCGGAACTCGCTGGCGGGGACTGGCTCGCCGTTCACGGTTGCGGCGGCGTCGGTCTCTCTGCGGTCCAGCTCGGCTCCGCGCTCGGTGCCCGTGTCCTTGCTGTCGACCCGAACGAGAGTGCCCGAGAGCGAGCACAGGCGCTCGGCGCACAGACGACGATCGACCCGAGCGTCAGAGACCCAGTCGAGACAATCCGAGAACAAACTGGGGGCGCGGACGTCTCGGTTGACGCGCTCGGCCTCGCCGAGACGTGTCAGAACTCACTCCGGTGTTTGCGTCCGCGAGGAACACACGTACAGGTGGGGCTGACGACCGACGACGAGCGCGGGCGTATCTCGCTCCCGACGGACTGGATGACGCGATGGGAGATCACGTTTGTCGGGTCGCGCGGGATGTCTCCGACGGGGTACGGCGCGCTGTTCGACCTGCTGGATGCGAGAAATATAGACCCCGGAGCACTGCTCGACCGAGAGCTGTCACTCGATGAGGTGTCCGACCGACTGGCCGCGATGGGGACGTACGAAACCACTGGCGTCGAAGTTATCACGTCGTTTTAATTCTACTCTCGTTTCACCTCGTGTCGACCGAAGCCGTACCGGAGTCGGTTGGCGAGACGGCGAGAGAAGCGGTCAGTCCGGCTTCCGAAGCGCTCGGCGAGTGCCTGGTAGATGAGTGGTAACGGAACGTCCTGTTCGAGTCCCTCCTGGATGGTCCACGTTCCCGTCGACCCCCCAGCCACGTGGTCGGCAACGTCGCCGAGGTCGGTTCCCTCCTCTCTGAACGCCTCCTCACACAGTTCGAGCAACCACGACCGGATGACAGAACCGTTGTTCCAGGTCCGGGCAACCGCTTCGAGGTCGAGGTCGTAGCGGCCCTCGTGAAGCAACTCGAACCCCTCGCCGTAGGCCTGCATGAGAGCGTACTCGACGCCGTTGTGGACCATCTTGACGTAGTGGCCAGACCCACTCGGGCCCATCCGGCCGTGGCCGTCGGGTCCGGTCGCCACCGCGTCGAAGACCGGCGTGAACTCCTCGTAGGCCCACTCGGAACCACCGACCATCAGCGAGAACCCGAGCTCAGCACCCGCTGGACCGCCGCTCGTACCACAGTCGAGATACGCCGCACTTGTTTTCTCTGCTCGCCGAAGCGAGTCCTCGAAGTGTGAGTTCCCGCCGTCGACGATGATGTCCTCGCCGTCCAGCGACGGTTCGAGTTCGTCGAGCGCTGCATCGACGGGATCGCCTGCAGGTACCATCAGCCAGACGCGTTTCTCCGCTCCGAGCTGGTCTGCGAGACCGAGAAGTGAGTCCGCGCTCTCTGCCCCTGCATCACTCGCAGCCTCGACAGCCTGCTCGTCAATGTCGAAGGCGACGACGTCGTGTCCTGCCGCGAGCGTTCGCTCGACCACTATCTGGCCCATCCGTCCGAGTCCGACGACTCCAAGTTCCATACTCGACGGTCGGAGAGCAGGAAAGTAGTGATTGTGGTTCCCGCAGGGGTGGGCTCCGGAGGTGGTCTCACAGCAATCAGTATCACTCGCCAGTTCGGACAGTCCGGTCTGTACCCGTCCGCCGTTCTCGAACGGACCACTGGAAGCGGTCGTTGACTTCCTCGCGGATACGTCTGGCGTCCTCGATGTCAATGTCGATTGCGACGCCGGTTCCGCCCCAGAACCCGCCGGAACTCGCCGTATCGACGACGAGAGTACCGAGGCGCCGGCGGCGCTGGAACACCGTCTGGGAGTCGGTGACTGTCTGGACGCGGAAGTACGGGATGATTGTCGTCCGGCGGGTCCAGAAGCCAGACCGGGTGACGACGTAGTCGTCGTCGTAGTAGTAGCCAAGGTGTGTCCAGCGCAGGTGGGCCGCCAGCGGGACGAGAACCCAGACGACCGCGCCGAGGTACCAGTCCGAGAGTTCACCCGTGAACGTGTGGACACCCCAGAGGAACCCGAGCAACACGGCGACGATAATCGTATAGCGGCCGACGTAGCGGATTCGGGCACGCTCCGGTGGTCGCTCGAACTCGATGTCTCCGACATCCTCGATAGTTCGGGCAAGCGCGAACAGTCGGTCGCGTTTGGCGATTGGGATGGCAGACTCGACGCCGTCACCCCCCTGTCCGGGAGCGTAACCCGCCGTCTCGATGGCGAGGTTACCGTAGCCGATTGCACGCGCGAAGAGATTCTCACGTATCATCAACGTCTGTATCTTCGACAGCGGAATCGTGCCGTTGTACTGCTGGAGCAAGCCGCGCTGGTAGCGAAGTTCGTTCTCGTGGCGGACCAGACGGAAGCCGTAGTACCGGAGGACCGCCTGGATACCGCTGATGATCCACAGGAGGACAAGCGCGGCAATCGCGAACACCGGCCCGAGAATGAGGAGGACGCTGAGACGCGGGGACACCTGTTCCGCAGCGACTGGCGTCCCGAACACCAGGAACATGACGAGGATGAGACCGAGGAGGTTGAAGTTCGCCGACGTGAACCCGAGGATGGCGAGTTCGTTGTTCTCGAGTTCGAACAGCACGTTCTCCGGGGCTTCGGGGTCGTGTGTGCGCTCGCGGTCTCCTCGCTTGCGGTCGCTGATGAGTTCCTGTAACCGTGTCGCCTCGGTTGTACTGACGTACCGAAGTGTCGCCTCCGTGTCACCACCTCCCGCAGTTTCGAGTCTGACCTCTGCAATGTCGAGGGCGCGCTGTAACACGTTCTGTGCGATGTCGACGTTCTGGATACGGTCGAACGGAATCTCGCGCTCGCGGCGGGAGAATACCCCCGAGGAGATGTCAAACGTGTCCCGCGTGATGCGATACTCGTAGCGTTTGACGTAGGCCATCTCCCACATTCCGACCACGATGAGTCCGAACAGCACGAACACGCCCAGCGAAAGGGGGTCGAATCCACCGCCTCCTTCCGGACTACCATCACCGGCCGAGAAGATGACCGAGATGATTATGATCCCGATGAGCCGTGAGGCGTTCTCGAACACCCGGTAGGGAACGGAGCGGTAGTCTAGATTCATCTGTGTGACTCACCTCAGATACACAACGCTATCACATCACAGCGCATCGTCACCCTCTGCCTCGATGGCCAGTTCTTTTACCCGTCGCTGCATATCCCGTGCCTCCTCAGGCAGCAGACCCGGAATCGAAACGTCTGCACCACGCGACCCTGCGGTATAGACGACAAGCGTCGACAGTCCGAGCATCCGTTCGATTGGACCCTGACTGGTGTCGACGTGCTGGATACGAACATAGGGAACGAGCGAGCGAACGTGAGTCACGACACCACGTTCGAGGTAGATGGCATCTGCACGTATCTGATACACCCACACCCGGTAGTACAGCAAGACCCACGCCAGTCCGAGCAGCAAGAGCACGCCGACAATCGCCGCGCTGAACTGCGAGTTAATACCCGCGAAAGGAAGAATCCACGAGGAGACAACTCCCGCGACCAGCGCACCGACGGTGATGCGAACCCCCCAATGAACCTGAACGAGCGGATGGAGTGACCGCCGGTCGGTGATGTATTCGAGCAACTCCGCTTCTGAGAGGTCCGTCGCACCCAGTTCCTCCCCATCGGGCCGGTGCTCACCGAGGTCCACCCAGTCACCATCGCCACTGATGTCGTCGTCGATATGGACACTCCTTGGTTCGGGAATCGTTCCAGTTCGTGCTGTCAGTGGCTCTTCATAGTGGTCCGGTTGTCTGTCCTGTGAGGCGTTTTCTGGAGACCGTTGCGGATTCATCTCTCCTGCACGCGTTCGCCGCCGCTGTTGGGCTTCTGTCGCTTCCGTGGTGTCTGGCCACGCTGGCCACTCTTGCTCACGACGGTCGCCGGAGTCGGATCCGGTCTCGTCGCGTCCGTCGGTCATTGCTAGCCCTCCGGGCGGGACCGGTTTAAGTTGACGGGTCTGGAATTCTGCTTGAGACTCCGGCCTCCACAAAAACTCTTCTTACCATCACTGATATCGATCCAACACCAAACAAACCGGCCCGTACCTATCAAATGAATGTTTGGCTATCGCTCCAGGAAAAGAGACTGGTTTCCAATATATTTTAATAAATTTATAAAGGAATATAAGTGACAGGTAGAAACCGAGTAGAATAGCAGTACGGTTATCTAACTCGTATCAGCCACTGTATAGACAGCTTTAATATATGTCGGCATAATCTGTTAACTGGACTTATACATGTACGACCTGACGGGATTCCAACGAGATCTCCTGTATGTTGTTGCAGGGAAAGAAGAGCCACATGGACTGGCGATAAAAACAGAGCTTGAAGACTACTACGAGACCGAGATTCATCACGGTCGTCTGTATCCGAATCTCGACACGCTCGTGGAGAAAGGGCTGGTAGAGAAGGGGCAGCGTGACCGCCGGACGAACACCTACGTTCTCACCCGCCGTGG